>JBBSNE010000233.1:0-5068 GCA_038232815.1 Euzebyales bacterium
ACCCTCCCGACGCTGGCGCTGGCTGGTGTGGGCAGCATTGATCCACACCGTGGTCATGGTGGCGGCGTTGATGTTCACCCCCGGGCCGATCGAATCCTTTCCACAGATCGACAATCCCGCCGGACTGGACGTGCTGCCCGCCGTGCCGGCCAGTGGGAACTCGTCTCTCCTCGACCTGCTGTTCGTGCCCATCGCGGTGCTGACCGCCGCCGCCTTCGCCTCAATGGTGGTGCGCTATCGCAACGCGGACCCCGTCGAGTGCCGCCAGATCCGCTGGCTGCTGTTCGTCGGCGGGGTGTTCCTTGCCACCCAGCTGATCGGCCACGAGGTGTTGCCCTTCGTGGTGGCCGAGGCGTTGACGACCCTGTCGAGCATCGGGTTCACCGCCGCCATCGCGGTGGCGATCCTGCGCTACCGCCTGTTCGAGATCGACCGGATCATCAGCCGCACCGTCACCTACGGGCTGGTCACCGCCGTGCTGGTCGCGGTGTACGCGCTGGTCGCGACCGTGCCGGCGGCGCTGTTCGATCTGCAATCCGACCTGCTGGTGGCCGGGGCGACCCTGGTGGCGGCCGCCGCCTCCGGGCCGGTGCGGCGGCGCGTCCAGGCACTGGTGGACCGCCGCTTCAACCGGACCGGCTACGACGCCGCCCAGGTCGCCGATGCATTCGCCACCCGGCTGCGCGACGAGGTGGATCTGGAGGAGTTGACCGGTGATCTGCGCCGTGTGGTCGCGACCACCGTCCAACCAACGCACGTGTCCCTGTGGCTGCACGACCCGGAAGCGGCGCGATGACGGGCGTCCAGAGCCCCGGGCACCGTGTCGGATCCCACGCCAACGGGGGGAGGCCATCCGACACACCACGACAGCCAGCGATGGGCGCGGACGTCTCTTCGACCCGCAGATGGTGGCACACCGTCGGGCGGGCACTGGGTGCGGCGGTCGTGCCGCTTTATGTCACCGGCATGGGCACCGCCACCATCCTGCAGACACGAACACCCGGCGTCCAGCGAGATGGCCTGGAGGATCTGGTACTTGTGACCGGATTCCTGGGATTCGCGGTCGTGGGTGCGGTGTTGCTGCGGCGCAGGCCTGACAACGCGGTCAGCTGGCTGATGGCCAGCGTGCCGCTGCTGTTGGGGCTTGCGATCCCCGCTGAGGCGTGGGCCGGGTACGTCATGACCGTCAACGGACGCCCCGACGCCCTGGCCGTCATTGGGGCATGGCTGAACTCGTGGTACTGGTTCGCACTGCTGGCCGTCGTGTTCGCCGGCGTGCCGCTGCTGTTCCCCACCGGTCGGCTGCCGACCCGCCGCTGGCGGGCCGCGGCCGTCCTTCCCGTGATTGCCACCATGGGCATGGTCCTGACCGCCGCGGTTGCAGAGCGATTGCCGGGACAGGACGTCGAGTACGTCATCGACAATCCATTGGGAATTGCGGGGGTGCCGTCGCTGGAGGACAACCCGCTCTTCGACCTGTTCAGCGTGCTTCTTATCACAGGTTGTGCCATCGGCCTGGGGGCCATGGCCGTCCGCTTCAGCCGTGCCCGGATAGTCGAACGTCAACAACTCAAGTGGGTCATCGTCGCTGCTGCCCTGTTTCCGCTTGCCCTGGCGTTCGAGGAAGTCGCGCCCGCACTGACCTCGGTGTTGTTTTCCGTGGCGTTGATCGGTCTGCCGCTCGCCATCGCGGTCGCGATTTTGCGCTATCGGCTGTATGAGATCGACCGGATCATCAGCCGCACCGTCACCTACGGGCTGGTCACCGCCGTGCTGGTCGGCGTCTATGCGCTGGTGGCGGTGGTCCCGGCCGCGCTGTTCGACTTGCAGTCAGACCTGCTGGTCGCCGGGGCTACCCTGGTGGCCGCCGCCGCCTTCGGCCCGGTCCGACGGCGCGTCCAAAGGCTGGTCGACCGGCGGTTCAACCGCACCCGCTACGACGCCGCCCAAGTGGCTGATGCCTTCGCCGCCCGGCTGCGCGACGAGGTCGACCTGACCGACCTGACCGATGACCTGCGTGGAGTCGTCGCGACCACCGTCCAGCCGGCACACTTGTCGCTGTGGCTACGCCAGGCGGAGGTGGACCCATGACGTACGCGGATCAGATGGACGCGACGGACCACCGATGGGCCCGCGGCGGGCGTTTCCTTGCGGTCGCGACCGTCGGCATGGTCACCGCCGGACTGGGCGTCTTTGTGGGGTTGGGGCGCGTGACTGACCTGTGGGAGGCCTGGGTCATCCACAATGCGCTGGCCGGCGTGGGGCTGGCGGTCGTGCTGTGGCTGGTCGCTCGCGCCGAGCCGCGAAACCCAGTTGTCTGGATCGTTGCGCTGGTCACGGTGATGTCGGGCGTCCAGGTGCTGGCCGCCGGAGTGGTTGTGGGTCTGTTGGATGCCGCAGGTGTCAGAGGCTCCCCCCAGGCCCTGGCACCGGCGGCCCTTGACACGACCACGGCGATCATCTCCTGGTTCAACGCGTGGTCGTGGGTGCTGATCGTCGTGCCGGCGGCCACCTTCCTGCCACTGCATTTTCCCAATGGACACCTGCCCGGGCCACAGTGGAGGGTCGTTGCATGGCTGTCCCTCGGCGCACTGGTGCTGGTGACGTTGGGGATGATGGCCGCTGCCTGGCCGACCTCGACGGTTCCGGTGGCCGACGCCATGGCTGCCCCCAGCGGTATTGCCTCCGCGGCGCTGTTCGGCTATCCGCTGCTGTTGGTCGCAGCGGCGGCCAGCGTCTCCTCGATGGTGCACCGCGCCAGAAGGGCCAGCGGGCCTCAGCGACAACAGATCCGCTGGGCTGGTTTCGGAGCAGGCGTGTTCGCACTGGTCACGGGGTTCAGTTATCTGTTCGACCCCTCCGGTGAGGTGTTCAAGGTGGTCGTTATACCGGGCCTTGCCGCCCTTCTGGGCGGCCTGGCAATCGCGATCTTGCGCTACCGGCTGTATGAGATCGACCGGATCGTCTCGCGCAC
Source organism: Euzebyales bacterium (assembly GCA_038232815.1). GTDB lineage: Bacteria > Actinomycetota > Nitriliruptoria > Euzebyales > Euzebyaceae > Euzebya. The sequence goes on from JBBSNE010000233.1 coordinate 2,975, forward strand.
CGTCACCTACGGGCTGGTCACCGCCGTGCTGGTCGGGGTCTATGCGCTGGTGGCGGTGGTCCCGGCCGCGCTGTTCGACCTGCAGTCAGATCTGCTGGTCGCGGGTGCGACCCTGGTGGCCGCCGCCGCCTTCGGCCCCGTCCGCCGCCGTGTTCAGGCGGTGGTGGACCGCCGGTTCAACCGCACCCGCTACGACGCCGAGCAGGTCGCTGACCGGTTCGGGGCCAGGCTGCGTGACGAGGTCGATCTTGACGGGTTGACCACAGATCTGCGTGAGGTGGTCGCCGCGACCGTCCAACCCGTTCATGTCTCACTGTGGCTGCGAAAGGACGCCTGGTGATGGGGCGCGCCAGGTCCCGTGGGGCGACCAGCTGGTGGACGACATCGATGGGACGACCGACGACCGGATGTCGGTCATGATCCAAGAACGAGCGATCCCGAACGGATGGGTCCGTGGCGCAGTGTGGTCGTTGTTCGGCCTTGTCGTGACCGTATGGTTGGCCGCGATTGCGGTGGCCGTGCCGCGAATCACCAACCCGCTGGATCCGGGCGACGTGCTCTGGGGCTTGTCCTTCGTGGTGCTTGCGGACCTTGGGCGCTTCATCGTCGCCCGGCGTCACAACGACACGTTCGGCTGGCTGCTGCTGGGTGGACCACTGGCCCTTGGCGTCGGCGTGTTGGGCGATGACTACACCGGTCGGGTGCTAGAAGGTGCTGGTTGGCCCGCAGCCGACTGGGTCGCAATGATCGGCAACGTTGCCTTCGCCACTGGGGCCGGCGCGATCGCGATCGCGCTGTACCGGTTCCCCGACGGCCGACCGGTCAGCCGCACATGGCAGGCGGCAGAACGCCTGACGATCGTCGGGACCGTCTTCGCCGGGCTGGCAGGGCTGACGATCCCGGTTGTCGCAGACGAGCCCAGCACCCTTGCAAACCCCTTGGTGGGCGACACGCTGGCCGTTTTGTCACGCTGGTTGGAGCCCGCCAGCGGGCTGGTCGTACTCGGCGGCCTGCTCTCCATCGCATCGTTGGTGGCCCGGTACCGTCGTGGCGGCCCACAGGTCCGCGCCCAGCTGCGTTGGGTGTTGTTTCCTGTCGCCGTGGGAGTCTTCTTGCTCCTCTTTTCGGCGGTCGTCTTCGCGCTGACCCCGTGGCAGCCAACCGACGGATGGGGGATCGCGGCAACGGTCATCTTCACGCTGGGGGTGCCCTTGGGCGTGGTCGCAGCGATCACCCGCGCGCGGTTGTATGAGATCGACCGGATCATCAGCCGGACCGTCATCTACGGGCTGGTCACCGCCGTGCTGGTCGGGGTCTATGCCTTGGTGGCGGTGGTCCCGGCCGCGCTGTTCGACCTGCAGTCAGACCTGCTGGTCGCGGGTGCGACCCTGATGGCCGCCGCCGCGTTCGGGCCGGTCCGACGTCAGGTCCAACGGCTGGTCGACCTCCGATTCAACCGCACCCGCTACGACGCCGCCCAGGTCGCCGACGCCTTCGCCGCCCGGCTGCGCAACGAGGTCGACCTGACCGACCTGACCGATGACCTGCGCAATGTGGTCGCGACCACCGTTCAGCCAAAGACCGTGTCCCTGTGGCTGCGCCGGCCCAGCTAATCGCGTCAGATGCTATGTGCTATTTTGTAGCACATGGAGTCGATCGGACTGCGAGAGCTTCGCCAACACGCTAGCCGGTACGTCCGCGCCGCGGCGAAGGGGCTGACGATCCAGGTGACCGACCGGGGACGCGCGGTTGCCTGGCTGGTGCCGCATGTGCCTTCGGGTGTCGTCCGGCTACGTCAGGCGGGCCGTGTCCGTCCGGCACGGCGCTCCATCCGCGACCTTCCGCCCCTGCCACCCAACGACCGGCCTGACCTCACGACACTGCTGACGGCGGCACGGCGCGACGAACGCTGAGACGCTGATGTGGTACCTCGACACCTCGGCGTTCCTCAAACTGGTCGTGACCGAGGAACGCTCCGGCAGATGCACGACTGGGCGATCGGTCAAGAGCGCTCTGGGTCGGGACTCTGGTCGTCCGACCTGCTACGCACCGAGGCACTGCGGGCCGCGCGTCGGCGTGACCCGGACACACTGG
>JBBSNE010000234.1:0-5005 GCA_038232815.1 Euzebyales bacterium
CGTGATCAGCGGCGCCGACAAACAACAGGTTGGCCAGGTCGCCGCCAACATCCGCAAACTACGTCCTCCGGAGCCCTACAAGGGCAAGGGCGTCAAGTACGCGGACGAAACCATTCTTCGCAAAGCCGGAAAGGCGGCAGGGTAGCCATGGCAAGAACTGATGCTCGTCGGACAGGGCGCAATCGCCGTCACTTCCGACTCCGCAAGAAGGTGCAGGGTGACGCAGGTCGTCCCCGCCTTGCGGTGTACCGCTCCAATGCGCACATCTATGCCCAGGTCATCGACGATCGCGCCGGCGCAACGCTGGCCGCGGCGTCATCGACTGAGTCGCAATTTGCGTCTGAGGGCGACGGAAAGGTGGGCGCGGCACAAGCCGTCGGCCGCACCGTTGCACAACGGGCGAAGGACGCCGGTGTCTCTGAGGTCGTCTTCGACCGTGGGGGCAACCGCTATCACGGCCGTGTCCAAGCACTGGCCGACGCCGCCCGCGAAGCCGGGCTGGAATTCTAAGGACGTTTCACATGGGATATAACCCTCCGAACAATCAGCGCAGCGGCGGCCGTGACGGCGGTCGTGGCGGCCGCACCAACCGCGGTGGCCGCGGTGGCCGTGAAGAAAAAAGCCCCTATGAGGAGAAGGTCGTCGCGATCAATCGCGTGGCCAAGGTCGTCAAGGGCGGCCGCCGGTTCTCATTCACCGCCCTGGTGGTGGTGGGCGATGGCAACGGCAAGGTCGGCATCGGCTACGGCAAGGCCAAAGAGGTTCCTGCCGCGATCCAAAAGGGTGTCGAGATCGGCAAGAAGAACCTGTTTGAGGTTCCGATGATCCAGCGCACCATCACCCATCCGGTGATCGGTGTCCACGGTGCCGGTCGCGTCGTGCTGAAACCTGCCGCACCCGGTACCGGTGTCATCGCCGGTGGCCCGGTCCGTGCGGTGCTTGAGGCCGCGGGCATCACCGATGTCCTGGCCAAGTCGCTGGGTACCTCAAACGCCATCAACGTGGTGCACGCCACCGTGGCAGGGTTGCAAAGCCTCAAGCGTCCACAGGACGTTGCCGAGATGCGTGACCTCGAGATGGAAGAGTTCATGCCTCCCAAGATGTATGCCAACATGACGCAGAAGGGCTGACGATGGCGCTCCAGATCACCCAGGTCAAATCCGCCAACGGGGCCAAGCACAACCAGCTTGCGACCCTGGAAACATTGGGTTTGCGTCGGATCCGTCACACCGTTGTTGTTCCCGACCGTCCGCAATTCCGGGGCATGGTCGCAACGGTCAATCACCTGGTGGCGGTGTCTGAAGTGCCGGATGACGCCACGCTTGCCGAGACGGCCTCGCGTCCCTTGACAGCGGCCGACGCCGGTGAGCCCGGTGTCGTCGGTGATGCCGAGGGCGCATCAGCCAAGACCGAAGCCCTCATGGAAGAGCAGGGCATCGAAGACAGTGGTGACGCTTCCTCTGCAGACTTCGTCCAGCTGCCGCGGCAAAAAATCCCCGAGGGGATGAAGGTCAAGCCGTCGGGTCCGGCCGACGACGACGAAGACGAATCAGCAGACGCCCAACTGGCCGGCGACTCGTCGTTCGACGTTGCCGATGAGGAGGAATAGCCCCATGAAACTGAACGATCTGAAACCGGCCCCCGGTTCGACCAAGCGAAAGACCCGAAAGGGCCGCGGTGAGGCTGCCGGTAAGGGCAAGACCGCCGGGCGCGGCACCAAGGGCACAGGCGCACGCAAGAACGTGCCCCTGGGCTTTGAAGGTGGCCAGATGCCGTTGCAGCGGCGTTTGCCCAAGTTGCCTGGCTTCACTCCTCGCAACCGGATCGACTACAGCGGTGTCAACGTCTCCAGCCTGCAGGATCACTTCGCCGAGGGTGACACCGTCGACCCCGCGGCCCTTGCTGACCGGGGCTTGATCCGCGGTGCTGCCACCCGGGTGAAGATTCTCGGCGATGGTGAGGTGTCGATCCCGTTGACGGTGACGGCGCACGCGTTCTCGAAGTCCGCAGAGGCCAAGATCACCGACGCCGGCGGCACGATCGAGACTTTGCCCCGGTAACATCCCGACGTGTCAGCATGGATCGGTGTGACCGCACATCGGTCGCATGCCTGAACAGGAGTACGCATGTTTCGCGCCTTCGCGAATGCCTTCAAGATCCCGGATCTCAGAGGAAAAATCCTCTTCACCCTGGGAATCATTGCCGTGTACCGCCTGGGATCGGTCATCCCGATCCCAGGTATCGACTACGCCGTCCTGAACAACATCCTGCAGCAGGCCGATGCCAGCGGCGTCGCCGCGCTACTGAACCTGTTCAGCGGGGGCGCGCTCAGCCAGTTGGCCGTGTTCGCGCTGGGGATCATGCCCTACATCACCGCCAGCATCATCATGCAATTGTTGGCGGTGGTCATCCCCAAGCTTGAGGAGTGGCAGAAGGAGGGTGCGTCGGGCACCGCGCGGATCACCCAGATCACCCGCTACGTCACGGTTGTCCTTGCCATCCTGCAATCCACCGGTCTGATCGTGCTGATCGAGTCGGGACAGTTGTTCGGCGGGGCCATTCCCACCACCGGATTGATCCCCGACGACTCATTGCCGATCCGAGCATTGATGATCCTGACGTTGACGGCCGGGACGGCGTTCATCATGTGGCTGGGCGAGCTGATCACCCAACGTGGTATCGGCAACGGCATGTCGATCATCATCTTCGTGGCGATCCTGGCATCCTTGCCCGGCCAGTTCGCCGCGATCTATCAGCAGAACCTCGTGCTGTTCGTCGTGTTCCTGCTGGTCGGCCTGCTGTTGATCGTCGGTGTTGTCTATGTGGAACAGGGCCAACGCCGCATTCCTGTGCAGTACGCCAAGCGCCAGGTGGGGCGTCGCCAATACGGCGGCCAACAGACCTACATCCCGTTGAAGGTCAACCAGGCCGGCGTCATCCCGATCATCTTCGCGTCCTCGTTGTTGTATCTGCCCCAGTTGGCCGCGTCGATCGCCAACTCCGACGGGGTCACCAACTTCGTCAACCGGTATTTCCAGAGCGGCGGGCATCCCGTCTACATCCTGACCTACCTCCTCCTTACGATCTTCTTCGCCTACTTCTACACCGCGATCACGTTCAACCCCATCGACGTGGCCGACAACATGAAGAAATACGGCGGCTTCATCCCTGGTATCCGGCCCGGTCGCCCCACCGCTGAATACCTCGACCGGATCCTGACCCGCATCACCCTGCCCGGGTCGTTGTACCTGGGCGCGTTGGCGGTCCTGCCCTTGGTCGTGCTGAGCTTGGGCAACGTGCAGTTCCCCCTTGGTGGGGCCACGCTGCTGATCGTCGTGGGTGTCGGTCTTGAGACGATGAAGCAGCTGGAGAGTCAGCTGATGCAGCGTCACTATGAGGGCTTCATCCGCGGATGAGGCGTTGCGGGTCTTGTGGACCTGCGGCATCCCCTAGAGTGGTTCAATCACTCTAGGCCGTAGGCGAAGGGAAGTTGTTCGTGCGTTTGGTATTGCTGGGACCACCGGGGGCGGGCAAGGGAACGCAGTCCGAAGCGATCGCCTCCACGTTCTCCATCCCACACATTTCCACCGGCGACATCTTCCGTGCCAATGTCAAGGGTGAGACGCCCCTCGGCAAAGAGGCGTCCGGTTACATGTCACGGGGAGGGTTGGTGCCCGACGACGTCGTCAACCGCATGGTCGCCGACCGGTTGCGTCAAGCCGATGCTGAGGCCGGTTTCTTGTTGGATGGCTACCCACGAACTGTCGGCCAGGCCTACACCCTGGGAGGGATGCTGGCGATGATGGACGAGAGTCTGGACCTGGTGCTCCATTTCCTGGTTGCCGAAGAGGAACTGGCTGCGCGCATTGCCAAACGGCAGGCAGAGGAGAACCGCGACGACGATGCTGCCGCTGTGTTTGAGCGGCGGATGACTGAGTACCGGGCCCAGACGACCGATCTGATCCCGCATTACCGCGACATCGGCCTGCTGGTCGATGTCGACGCGGTCGGGACGGTGGACGAGGTGCGCCAACGGGTTCTGTCCGCGTGTCGCGAAGCTGTTGATGGCGGGTCGTCTTGATGTGTAGATCCGCGTGCATCAGCGCCGAAGTGCACACCACGTCGTCCCTGACGGGACGTCGGTGGACTGACGCTACGGTGTGGGCATGATCATCCGTAAGTCGTCCGCAGAGATCCAGATGATGGCCCGCTCCGGCAAGATCACCGCCGACATGCACGAGTTGGTCGCCGATGCGGTCCGGCCGGGCGTGTCGACGGCTGAACTGGATCGTCTGGCAGAGGACTACGTCCGCGCCCAGGGCGCGATCCCTGCCTTCTTGGGGTACGGCGGTTCAGGTTCCAGGATCCCCTTCCCGGGCACGTTGTGTGCCTCGGTCAACGACGAGATCGTCCACGGCATACCCTCTCCAGCTGTCGTCCTGCAGGAGGGGGATCTGATCAAGATCGACGCGGGTTGCGTCTTGGAGGGGTACTACTCCGACTCGGCGGTGACGTGGATCGTCGGGGGGCCCGACGCGGTGGCGCCGGAGGTCGCCGATCTGGTCCGGGTCACTCGCGAGGGCCTGTGGGCCGGCCTGGTGCAAGCAAAGGCGAAGCAACGGGTCGGGGACATCTCCGCGGCGGTCGAGGCCGTCGGGCAAGCGCATGGGTATGGCATCGTCCAGGAATATGTCGGGCACGGCGTCGGCCGGGCCCTGCACGAAGACCCGCAGGTCCCCAACCACGGGCGGGCGGGACGGGGCCCCAAGCTGGCCGTCGGCCTGGTCTTGGCCGTCGAGCCGATGTTCAATCTGGGGACGGAGGAAACCGCGACCCTGGAAGACGAATGGACCGTCGTCACCGCCGACGGCGCCCTCAGCGCCCACTGGGAGCACACCGTCGCCATCACCCCCGACGGCCCCTGGGTGTTGACCGCCCGTAGCGACGAAACCGCTCATCCCTTGGCCGAGCCGCACAAGATCCCGGTGGGGTTGGTCGGGGCGTA
>JBBSNE010000235.1:0-4995 GCA_038232815.1 Euzebyales bacterium
CCCGTCCCCTGCGTCGTTAAGCGATCACGACCACATGCGGGCCTGATGCACCCAGTGCGCGGTCATGACAACGGTTATGACAACGAAGGCCCCAGACCGGTCTCGTAACAGAAGATCACGGCTTGGACCCGGTCGCGCAGGCCCAGCTTCATGAGGATCCGTTTCACATGAGTCCTGATCGTCGACAGTTCCACAACCAGCTCGGCGGCGATTTCACGGTTCGACAATCCTTGGGCGACAAGCGTCAGCACCTCCCGCTCACGCGGGGTCAGCGTCTCGACAACAGAGCGGTCGGCAAGGTCGGGGGTCGGCTGCTGGGCCATGCGGTCGATCACCCGTCTGGTCACCGACGGTGCCAGCAGGGCGTCACCGGCGGCGATCGTGTGCACGGCGGCGATCAGCTCCTCAGGTCGGGCACGCTTGAGCAGGAATCCCGAAGCTCCGGCGCGCAACGCACCGAAGACGTAGTCGTCCTGCTCAAAGGTCGTAAGGATCAACACCTTGGCATCCGGGGCCAGCCGTCGCAGCTCGCGTGTGGCGGCGATGCCATCGAGGTCAGGCATGCGGACGTCCATCAGGACGACGTCAGGGGCCAGTGACCGGGTGCGCGCCACGGCCTCCCGCCCCGTCGAGGCCTGCCCAACCACGGTGATGCCGGAATCGGTGGCGAGCAACTCCGCCAGCCCGGCCCGCATCAGGTGGTCGTCGTCGGCGATGAGCACGCTCGTCACGTTCGGTGATTCCCGTAGGGCAGGCACGCCTGGATGACGTAGGTGTCGTCCCTGCGCTCGGGGGTGAACCACCCGCCGAGTAGCGTCGCCCGCTCTCGCATCCCGATCAGTCCGTGGCCGGCAGCGGCCGCCGATGCGCTGGCCGAGTCCACTGGGTTGGTGACACATAGCTCGACGGCGGTCTCGCCGAACCGCTGCTGGATGTGGGCGCTGCCCGCCCCGTGCCGGGCGGCGTTGGTCAGCGCCTCCTGCAGGATCCGGTATGCGGCCTGATCGACGGGGGCGCCCAGCGGTCGCGGGGTGCCCGACACTTCCGACGTGATCACCAACCCGGCAGCGGCCCACTGTGCGACCAGCGTGTCGAGGGAGGCAAGCCCCGTCGGCGACTCGATCACACTGTCGTTGGGACGATTCTCGCGCAGCACGTCGACGATCTGGTCGACCTCGTCGGCGGTTGTCCGGGCGAGTTCCTCGATGGCTTTTAGAGCCGCCAGCGACGGGTCGGGGCCCCCGGTGTGACGAAGCCTGGCGGCGCCTGCTTGGACGGCGATCACGTTGATGGCGTGGCCGGCGGAGTCGTGGAGGTCCCGGGCGATCCGGGCGCGTTCCTCCGCCCTGGCAAGCAGGCGCTCACGGTCACGGTCCCCCTCGGCGTGCGCAAGCCGCTCGTTTAGCGCCGCGACCTGCTCCCGCCGTAGTCGCGTTCGGTCCCCGGCGAACCAGGCGACAGCCCAGGCCAACCCCGAGTGAAAGATTTCCATCACGGGCACCTCTCCCCGCGCAATGGCAGTCGTGACGACGTAGAGCCCGAACATGACCACCACGCCAGTACTTCTCCTGGAAATCTGCAGTGTTGATCGCGGCTGGCTCGCCGCCAGCAGAAACAGCGCCGCCGCGGGACCGGGCACCAGATCCAGACGAGAACCCAAGGTCGCCAGGACCGTCCCCGCCGTTGCGGTCGTCAGGAACACCCCGAGGGCCCCGCGCCGCCACCACAGGAGGGGGACCGTCGCCGCCCCGATGAACATGACAGCCAGCACGTCCGGACCATGGGGGCCGACGGCGCTGACGGTGGCATGTTCTCGCAAAGCCAGAGACCCGACGAGCGCTGCACCCGCGATGACGACGTCGACGACCATCGTTGGCCATCGCGGCGCGGCGAGTTGGCGGCCCAAAGCAACGGAGCGCATACCCGGCCAGGGTACGCCCGTCCCCGCACGCGGTCGTCCCCCCAGCGGGGTACACCGCTCGACGGATGGGGGATCGGAATGATCCACTCGTAAGGGGACGCGTTGGGGAAGCGACGGCCGTAGCTTCGGCTTCGACCGTATGAATCGTCATCGCCCCGTGCCGCCCAGGAGCTTCGCCGTGCCCCGTCAACCTTCCTCGTCCCCTCAACCTTCGTCCGCGAATGTCGGCGACAGCCTCGGTCCTGATCGCAGACCGATCCCGGATGGCGCGACCGGCACCCCACGTTGGGTGAAGCTGTTCGTCGGGCTGGCCGCCGTCGTCATCCTGACGCTGCTGGTCCTCCAATTCGTCGGGGGCGGGCAACACGGTCCCGGTCGGCATGACACAGGCGCGGCGCCTTCGCCCGCCTCTGCTGCTGGCGCGGACCACGAACCGCCTGCAGCCGCCCACGGGGAGGTCGAACAACCGTGATCATGCCGCCGCCGGTCCGAAAGGCGGTGCTGAGCGTCCACCTGACCGTCTCGGTCGGTTGGATCGGGACGGTCCTGGCCTACCTGGCCCTTGGCGTGACCGCCGTCACCAGCCGACAGGTCCAGACGGTGCGCGCCGCCTGGACTGCGATGGAGGTGATCGGCCCGACCGTCATCGTCCCGCTGGCCGTTGCCTCCCTGATCACGGGCCTGGTCATGAGCATTGGGACCCGCTGGGGACTGTTCAAGCACTACTGGGTGCTGTTCTCCTTCGTCTTAACCCTATTTTCGACTGTGATCCTGATCGTGCACATGTTCGACATCAGCACCTTGGCTGACATCGCCCGACAGGCGGATGCGGCCGAACTGGCCACGCTGGGTGGCGACCTCGGGCACCCGGGCATCGGCCTGGTCGTGCTGCTCGTGGTCCAGGTCCTGAACATCTACAAGCCCAAAGGGATGACCCGCCACGGCCAACGAATGCTTGGCCGACAGCGACTGGCGCAGCGGGAGCAGCCGATGAACACCCCGCCGGGGGTCGAGGATGCCCACCGCTGAGACGCTGGTCACTACCCCTCGTCCGAAGCGCTACCTCGACCAGTTGGCCAGCCACTTCGAACACGGACCTGGCGGTGCGCGGATCCAACCACAGGACGCCTGGGACCTACAGGTCGGCTTCGGTCGGGCGACCCTATGTGTCAGCGCCCACCCCGATGGTCTCCTGGTGCAGGTGACGGCGCCTGACGCCCAGCAGCTCCGCCAGATGCAGCGCCGAGTCGCCAGCCGTCTCGCTCAGATCGGACGACGAGACGGTCTGATCGTGACCTGGGATGATGCCCCCAATGGCTGAGGGATGGCCAAGACGCCCCGGTCATGGGGTCGGGCCTGACTGTTCCAGCGTGACTTCGATGGCCACTCGGCCTTCTTGGATCTGCCGGACGATCTCACTGTCGGGAACCTGTCCGTCCCGACTGGCAAGGCGGGCCATGCGGGCATAGGAGGAAATGGCGTCGGTGAGTTGGCGGATGACCGCCAACGACGCCGCCGGATCCAGCAACGGTGTCGCGGTTCCTGGGACATCCGGCCCCCGCGTCCGCAGACGTACCGGAGCTCCGCCACTCAAATAGCGCCACCACTTGGAGTCGGTCGACAACAACACCCGGCCACCGTCCTGGACGTACGCGATCGGGGTGCTGTAGTGCCGACCGCTGGTGCGGCCGGTGAACTCGATGATCGCGTAGCGACCGCTCATCAGACGATGCAGTCGGGATCGCGGAACAAGCGTCGGGACGGCGTTGGCGAGACGTGCCGCAGGGCTGGCCATGGTCTGTCCTATATGGGAGAAGGCCGACCGACCGGCGGGGTGGGGTCGCTGCCGGTCAGGCCCAACTCAGATCGCATCTCCTGGATCCAGTCCAACTCGGCCTGTGCGCGCCAGACGCCGTAGCGCGCCGTCATCCAGCCGTAACGTCGGCTGTCGCTGGCTCCTGCCAACCGATCGCTGATCGCCTGTAGATCCTCGCTTCGCTGTTCGGCCTTCTCCTGCGCCTCGGCCAGCATGCCGCGCAGGGATTGATCGTCCATCTGGGCGCCGAAAAACATCCTCACCAGCAACTCGTTGCGGGGCCGCTCGTCGGCATACCCCGGTTCTGCCAACCATTGCGCAAACGCCGCGCGGCCCTCAGAAGTGACCTCATACACCCGCTTGTCGGGCCGGCTGGTCTGCGCCACGCGCTGTCCGCGCAGTAATCCGCGCTCCTCGAGGCGAGCAAGTTCGCGGTAGACCAAGCCCCGGGTGAGCGGCCAGAAGTGGGCCACGGTGTGTTCGACGAAGCTTGACAGGTCGTAACCAGATTGCGGTTGCCGGCGCAACAGTCCCAACAGCACATATGAACTCACGGGTAAGGGGTTCATGGTCTATAGTATAATGTTCTACTCTATAACATACCGACTCTCAAAGGAAGGATCGGAGATGCAGACGGTTCAGTTATCCCCGACCTCACGCCGGATCGCCGGTCTGTTGCTGCTGTCCTTGGTCACGGTCGAGTTCGGCGGCTATTTTCTGACGCGGGTTGCCAGTGGCGAGGAGGAGCTCACCGGCTTCCAGGTGGGCTTTTCCCGCGCCGGGCATGCTCACGCGGGTGTGTTGATCGTCCTCAGCCTGGTGTGCCTGCTGTTGGCAGATGCGACGGGATTGCGCGGTGGCATGGGCTACGTGGCGCGATTGGCGATCCCGGCCGCGGCGATCCTGATGTCCGCAGGGTTCTTCCTCTCGTCTGCCGGCGAAGGGGCCACCGAACCCAACAGCATGATCGTGATTTTGTGGCTCGGTGCTGCGTCACTGACTGTTGGCGTGATCACCCTGGGCATCGCGCTGTTGCGGGACTCCCGCCAGACGACCACCGGACAACACGATGTCTGAGAAGGGCGCTGACATGCACGCCGGGATCCAGTTCGTGGCTTTGGCCCTGAGCGGGCTGCTTGCTGGCAACGAACTCGGGACGCTGATCGGGGCGCATCCCGCCCTGCGAGCATTGCCGCCGAAATCCGAGATCGCCGCCGAACAGGCACTTACCGGCCACTTGGCCAAGATCATGCCCGTC
>JBBSNE010000236.1:0-4981 GCA_038232815.1 Euzebyales bacterium
AAAGTCCCCTTCAGAGGTGGCCCCGTCCCCGAAGAATCCCACGGCAACATCGTCGTGTCCCTGCCGCCGTCGCGACACGGCCCAGCCGACCGCGTGTGGAAGCTGGGTGGCCAACGGCACAGCCTGCGGGGCACAGCAATATTTGGCGGGGTCGAAGAAGGCCTGAGGATCCCCGCGAAAGTACAACCAAGCCTGTTCGGGGGGCATGCCACGCAGGATCGGGACGGCGTTTTGACGATAACTCAGGAATAGCCAGTCGGTCGCACAGACGCCGGCGACCGCCCCCGCCTGGACGCCCTCTTCACCCCAAAACAATGGATAGGCACCGATCCCACCTTGCCGTGACAGTGCGACAGCTCGTTCGTCATAAGCTCGCAGCCGGACGCAAGCACGCCACAAGGCGGTTTCGTTTGGGCCCATCAGGTGTCCTGGACGTTGAGGATCAGGCTGAAACCGAAACCTAGATCGGTGGCTTCCTCACACCCCATCTCGCGGTCCGCCCTGCGGCACACGCTCGCGAACAATTGCGAACCTTGTCCGCGAATGGCAACACGGGGCTTCGTGTACCACCTAGGTGGCATTGACCCGGCACATGGTGCGGCCAAGAATGCCAAGTCCAACTCGATATCAGGGAGGCATTCATGTCAGTTGATCAGGCACCACCAGACGACACAACCGACGTCATCGGGGTCGAATCCGAACACACCTACGGCACCCGGTATCAAGATGGGTCGCTGATCACTCGGGCCGATGAGATCCCCTGGACCGAATGGGGCATGCCCGGCACCTGGTTCAAGTTGTTGGACGTCAATGACGACTTCGGGTGGTTTGTCTTTTTGCTGAAGGTCGAACCCGGTACACAGGCACCGGATCACCATCACTATTCGGCCGCGTTCGCATTCACCCTTGAAGGCTGGTGGGGATATGAAGGACGGATTGTGCAGTCCGGACAGTTCATCAAAGAAGCGGGCGGCATCAACCACGCACCTATCGTCGACCCCGAGAACGGAACGGTCATGCTGGCCTTCGGGAATGGCCCTGTTGCGGGTCTGAACCCCGACGGCAGCATTGCCGGCATCATCGACATTGAGTGGATGTACAACGCTGCGGCCGCCAATGGGGCAGCAGACCACATCATCCGTCGCGTGTGAACATGGCTGCTCACGAGGGGTCACGCGGTTCTGCTGATCACTCGTGTGCCGTCTCAACCATCATCGAGGCGGCGGCCAACGCGTCGTCGTTGTCGGACTTTCAAGGTGACGTCGCGTACGCCGTGGCGTCCTTGCCCAGCGTCGAACGCGCCACGTTCTTCCTCGGATCGCCCCCAAGAAGCTTCATCGAGGCCGTCGATTCTGCGATTTGTGGCTTCAGGGATTCGGCCACGCGCCGCTATACCGACGGATTGTTCCAAGATGACCCGTTCAGATCAGCCAGGGCTGCCAGGATATTTGCCCGAAAAGGGTTGCTGCGGTTGGTCGACCTACATTCCGACCTAACCCCGCCGGAGACTGGCTACGTCAAGCAATTCCTACATGCCGAGGGGGTCAACGATCAACACACGGTGTGGATCAACACGGCCGCACATGTGCACGGCTACCTCAGCATCTTCGTGGGGCCCGGGCGAGAGATTACTGCTGACGTGGATATGGTCCTACGCGACGTGACGCCGACACTGGCCAATTTGTTGCAGCTGCATCTGGCATCTGGCGGCATGGCGGCACTGCGCCCAGCAGTACTCAGCGAGGCAGAACAACGCATATTTGACCTGGCTGCTACCGGACGTTCGAACCACCAGATTGCTGCTGAGGCGGGGCTATCCGTCTTCACGGTTAAAAAGCATCTGACACGCATCTATCGCAAAACCAGGGTGACAAGTCGGGGCGAGTTGATCGCCATGTACGCCCGGTGACCTCCAGACCCTGACTCGGCTTTGCATCTGGCATCCGATGTCGGTCCGCTGGTTGAACCAACGGCGTTGCTCTACACGCGCACACCGTGTCTGATGCCGTCACGCCAGCTTGAACGACGAACGGCAGGAGCAGCGTGACCGATACGACCGCAGATCCCAGCTCCCTGCCCAAACCAGATGACGCTGATGTGGGGTCGATCGACACCCGGGCGATGTTTCGGCGCCTGCTGACGCCAGAAGGTTTGGCCGATCCGTACGTTATCTACCGTCAGATAGGTGCCCAGCAAGAAGCGGGCGCCGTGCCCAATCAGGTCGTGGTGCGCCACCAGGACGCCATCGAAGTCCTGGGTGACAGTCGGATGAGCTCGGACCGGATCGACGCGTTGGTGGACCGTTTGGAACCTGCTGTCCAACGTGATGTCGCCCCCGTCGTGTCGACGTTGCGGGCCATCATCGCCTTTCGCGATCCTCCGGGTCACACGCGGGTACGCCGACTGATGACCGTCGCGCTGAAGGCTCGTGCGGTACGTCGTCAACGTGAGGTGATCCAGCAGGCGGCGACTCTTCTGCTTGACCGGATAGCCAGCCGTGGCGGTGCTGACATTCACGCAGAGTTGACCTATCCGCTGCCCTCAATGGTCGTCGCCGGGATCCTGGGCGTTCCTGACGCTGACCGTGGTCGCTTCGAACAGTGGGCCAATGACGTGGTGTTCTTCGTCGGCTCTGGCGCGTTGAACGAAGATCTGGCGCGGCGGACCCTGGTCTCGGTGATGCAGATGCATGAGTACTTGGCGGAATTGGTTGCACAACGGCGGGCTGAGCCGCGGGACGACCTGCTGACGGCCATGGTCGAGGCGGCTGATGGTGAGGACGGTCTGACCGATGAAGAAGTGCACGCCAACGCCTTGTTCTTGATGACCGCCGGTCATGAGACCGCGACGAACATGCTGAGCAACGGCCTGTTGACCTTGCTGCGCAACCCCGAGCAGCTGGATCTGTTACGCCGCGACCCCGACTTGATCGACCAATGCGTCGAAGAGATCCTGCGCTACGAAAGCCCGGTTCAGATGACGCCGAGGCTGGCTCCTCAAGGTGGGATAGACATCGCCGGGCGCCACCTCGACGGCGGAGATGCAGTGGTGGTCGTGTTGGGTGCAGCCAACCGTGACCCGGCCGTGTTCGACCAGCCCGATACCTTTGCGATCCAACGAGACGACGGCCGCCACTTGGCATTTGCGCATGGCGCCCACTGGTGCATCGGCGGGGCGCTGGCTCGCGAAGAGGCGCGGATCGTGTTGCCGCTGGTGCTCGAGCGGCTGCCTGACCTCGCCCTTGGCACGTCCGAGATATCGTGGCAGCCGACCCTCAACTTCCGGGGCCCCACAACCCTGCCGGTGACCTGGTCGACATGAGTCTGGATGCGATCTTCAAGCCGGACTCAGTGGCCGTCTACGGTGCGTCGAGCAACGACGCACAGCGGTTGGGAAACCAGTTGTTGCGTAATGTCGTAGCTGCCGCCGGGGTCGACGTTGTCGCCGTCAACCCCGCGGGAGGAACCATCGAAGGCGTCGACGCCCACGCCTCGTTGCCAAGCGCGGTGGATCTTGCGTTGATCTCTGTGCCCGCGCCGCGCGTGATCGCTGCCGTGGATGACGCTGTGACTGGCGGGGCCAAGGCGGTCATCGTCTTGTCCAGCGGGTTTGCCGAGGCCGATGCTGAGGGCGCAAGGCGTCAAGAAGAGATCCGCCGTATTGCCCAAGGCGGCGGTGCGCGGTTGGTGGGCCCCAACTGCATGGGTGTGCTCTCTCACCTTGGCGAAGGACGTTGGCTGGACGGCTCATATTTCTGGGATGTGCCACATGTTCCGGGCGGGGTCAGTTTCGTCACCCAGTCGGGGGCGTTCGGGGGGATGTTCTTGGCGGAAGTTCGGCGCCGTGGTGCCGGGATGGCCCGCTTCTTGTCGGTCGGCAATGCGGCTGACGTCAGCGTTGCTGAAACCTTGGCCTGGTTGGGCGAGGATCCCATGACATCCGCCATCGGGCTGTTCGTCGAAGGGCTGGGACGCACCGCTGAAGAGGTCCAACGGTTCGTCCAATTGGCCGCCAAGATCACCCCGCATACTCCCGTTGTTGCCATCAAGGCGGGCCGCACCGCCGCCGGGGCACGGGCGGCGGCCAGCCACACCGGGTCGATCGCTGGAACATACGGGCCGGTCCGGGCCGCCTTCCTTCGGGCTGGCATCCGCGTGGAAACAAAGACCGATGACTTCTTCGACCAGTTGTTCTCCGCCGGCCGACCCCGTTTGGCCCGCGGTTCCCACATTGCGATCGTGACCGTCTCAGGCGGACCCAGCGTGCTGACCGCCGATGCAGCCGACGCTGCGGGGCTTGGTTTGACGGCACTGCAGAACAAGACCACCTCTCGGCTGGCAGACCTGGTTCCCACGTTCGCACCGACCGGTAACCCGGTGGACCTGACGCCCCAATGCCCTCCCCAGGCGATGGCACAGGCGGTTGATGCCGTGTATGCCGATCCGGGGGTCGATGGGGTCATCATGATCGACTGTGGCTTGGATGTCGTTGAACTGGGAGACTCCGTGGCCGCAGCCTCGCGTCGCACGGGATTGCCGACAACGGCTTATGTTCTTGACGCTCCGAGCGTCGCTGCCGCACTGGTGGCAGCGGACGTGCCGGTCGCCACCAGCGTCGAGGGTGCCGTCCGCATGCTGCAGACCACGCAGATGGCACCCGGTCACGACACCTCGCAGGCGCCCCAGGCCCGCCCACCGCGTGATGTGACGCCCCCGGCGGATGACGACCAGCCAGTCACGCCGGCTGCCAGGGCTGTCTTGAACGAACACCAGGCCAAATCGCTACTGGGGAGTATTCCGCTGCCCCGCGAACGGCTGACCCAAGACGTGGCGCAGGCCCATGCTTTTGCGGCAGAACTGGCACCAGCGCGGGTTGTCGCCAAGGCATCGGGCGTCGCCCACAAGAGCGAAGGCGACTTGGTCAGGTTAGGGCTTGACGCTGACGGGGTTGTGGCCTGCTGGAACGATCTGGCAGCTGCCGG
>JBBSNE010000237.1:0-4970 GCA_038232815.1 Euzebyales bacterium
ACAGCCACCCGGCGGCTCTGTGGGTCGACGGGATCTTGGAATCCAGGCCTCTGAGGGTCAAACCATCTGAAGGTGTCGCGACTGTCGCGGCCAGGATGGCTGACCGGTCCGGGCCGGGCCGCCTGCTCCCAGCCGTGGTCATCGATGCACAGGGAATTGCCATCGGCATATTGCGAACCAACCGACTACTGCGCCATATGGCCACCCAACGATGCGAAACTGACGGCTGTCGCCGTCGGCATGGTCGCTTCAGTACCGCAGGACAATATCGTCAAGGCTCAGACGGGGCCGTCGGGCAGAACCTACTGGGCCTTGTGTCGAACGTTGGGTTTGGACGGGGCCGGATTCGTCGGCCGCGGGTTTTTTAGCGTCGGGCTCCTGGGCGTCGGGGTCCTTAGCCTCGGGCTGACTCGCGTAGCCGACGGTCACCAGGCCGAGGGGCGTCCATTGTGGGGGGACGTCCAGCGCATCTCGGAGGGCGGCGTCGTCGACGGCAAGGAAGCCTGCTGCGAGCCCTTCGTTGACGGCGGCCAACAGCAACAGCATGATCGCTGCCCCCCCGTCGACCCAATCAAACGGCACCGGCCATTGCCCGGGACCACCTGATCCGGCTTTGTCCGGTTCGGCGTACCGTCGCGCGTAGGCGTTGCGGTCCAGACAGGGGATGATGTGAACGGGCGCAACGGACAACCACGGGGCCAGCCCACGAGCGATCGCTGCCGATTCACCGCACGCCTGCGCGAGGATGTTTCTGACCGGCTGAGACGTGATCACCACGAACCGGTGCGGTTGGCTGAATCCCGCGCTCGGCGCACGTCGGGCCGCATCCAGTATGCGGTCCACCTTGTCTGCTTCAACGACGTCCGGCAGGTATGACCGCACCATGTGTCGTCGTCGGATCACCTCATCGAAGTCCATCAGTTACGCATCTACGGCGTCGTTTCCGTCGTCCTCCGCCACGGGTTGGCCGGTCACCGCTGGCAACACCTCGACCGGTTCACGGGCCCTGGACATCGGGGTCAGGGTTTCAGGACGAATCGTGGCCCACGCCTGTTCGCCCGGCACGTGCAGAGCCCGACCGACGCCGGCCCAAGCCAACCGTTCAACCCCGGTCAACACGCCCTTGCCGCCCCGACCCTGGGTGGGAAATTCGCTGGCGTCGACGATCTTCGCGGCCCCCGAACGGGCCAGGACGATGATGTCTGAGGCCTCCTGCACCACCGACGCCGCGACGATCCGCTGACCCTTCGGCACCTTCAGACCGACGACGCCGGCCGCCCGGCGGCCGGTCGCGTTGACGTCGGCGACGGGGAATCGGATTGCCTGCCCGCCGCTGTGTGCCACCAGGACCTCATCGCTTTCTTTCACCCCCAGCACCGCCACGATCGTGTCGTCTTCCCGCACGCCGGCTGCAATCGTGCTGCGCTGCCGCCCCTCATACTCGCTGCGCTCGGTGCGTTTGATTAGGCCGGCGGCGGACACGGTCATGACAAACGGACTGTCGGCCAGGTCGACTGCGCCAGCAATGGGGGCGTCGACGGGGGCGTCCAGGATTGCCGCGATCTGGGTACCACGTTGCCGCATGGACGCCACACCGATGTCGGAGATGTCGATCCGGTAGCCATTGCCGCGCACGTCGATCACCAACAGCACGTCGTCGGCAGCCCCTCGTACCACTGCCGCCAAGGGGTCGTGGGTCACGTTGTGGGGCGCGGTCAGCCTTTTGCGAGCAACTGGTTTGAGATAGCCCCCGGTGGTCACATAGATCGTGACCTCTTGGGCCGCCAGCAGCGGAGCGTCGCCAGACACCTGCTGTGGGTCGCCATTGCTGAGTCTGCTGCGACGCGGATTGCCGTGCACTTCGGCGATCTCTCCCAGTTCCCCCGCAAGCACCCGGTCCAGACGGGCGGGGTCGGCCAGGATGGCCTGCAATTCTGTGACCAGGGCCAGGAGCTCGTCGTGTTCGGTCTGGATCTTGTCGCGTTCCAGCCGGGCCAGACGACGCAGTTGCAGCTCAAGGACCGCCGTTGCCTGCGCCTCGCTCATCTCGAATTGTTCCATCAGGCGGGTCCGGGCTTCGATGCTGGAGTCCGACGCACGAATCAAGGCGATCACGGCGTCAAGGTTGTCCAGCGCAACGAGATAGCCCTCCAGGATGTGCAGTCGGGCCTGTGCCTTGTCCAGGCGGAATTGAGTCCGGCGGGTCAGGACCTGCCGTTGGTGGGCGATGTAGGCGTGCAGAGCATCAAGCAGACCGAGAGTCTGCGGGCGCCCCCCGTCAAGTGCCACGAAGTTGATGTTGAAGTTGGTCCGCAGCTCGGTCAGGTCGTACAGCCGGTCCAGGGTGGCGGAGGGATCCTCCCCCCGTTTCAGTTCGATCACGATCCGCATGCCGTCGCGCGAGGACTCGTCGCGCAGGTCGCGGATGCCGCCGATCTTCCGGGCTTTCACCAGGTCGGCGATCTTGGCCAACATCGTCGCCTTGTTGACCTGGTAGGGGATCTCGGTGATGACGATCCGGGGTAGTCCCCCGGAACGGGTTTCGGTGGCGGCGATGGCCTGCATCGTCACCGCGCCCCGGCCGGTCTCATAGGCCTGACGGATACCCTCCCCGGCGAGGATCTGCCCACCTGTCGGGAAATCCGGTGCGGGCAGGACGGCCATCACCTCATCAAGCGTTGCTTGGGGGCGCCGCATCAGCAGCAGGCAGGCGTCGATCGTCTCGATCAGGTTGTGGGGCGGGATGTTGGTCGCCATACCGACGGCGATACCGGTGGACCCGTTGACCAACAGGTTCGGAAACCGGCTGGGCATGACGGTCGGCTCGGTCTCATACCCGTCATAGTTGGGCACGAAATCGACGGTGTCCTCGCTGATCCCGTCCAACACTTCCATTGCTATGGGGGCGAGGCGGCATTCGGTGTTGTGGCTGACAAAGCCGTCGGTGATGAAGGTGTGGGCGTCGGAATCAACACGGAGGGAGTACACGCATTGCTGGCCAGCCGGTTCCACAGTATCGACCGTCGCGTAGTAATACCCACGCTGGACCAAGTCGCGGGCGAATGTCTGTAGGGCGGGATCCTTCAGACATCGGAGGATCCCGTCACCATCGCGTTCCCACCGTTCAATACGGTCGATGTTGTGTGTGCGCAGCCACTCCCGGTGCCCTCGGGGTGCCTCCCCGCGCAGGTAGTGAGCCAGGTAGGGAATATGATCTGACGACATCGCACGACTCGTCACGGGAACCTGGTCAAGTGCAGCGGCGAGCGTCTGACGTTTCGTTCCCCAGAAGCCGACCCGCTGTTGGAACAACCGTGCGTCCCGCCGGTTGACAATGGTCACCTGATGTTCCCCTCGTGCAGGGTCCAGGTACTGACGGGCAACGATGCCGAACTCGAGCAGGAGGGCCTGGATGTCACGAGCCAAACCCCCGCTCCGGGTCGAATAGGCGATTCGGATACTGGCGCGCGGGCCCAGCATGGCACTGCCGTCCCCCTCGTACAGGGTCTGCAGAAACGCACGTTTGGTGTCGGTACCGGCCTGCCACACCAACTCCGGTACTCGTTTGTCGGCGCTTCGTTTGTTCACCAGGTCGCCGAGACGGCTTTTGATCAGCGGTGCAACCCGATGAATGTCCATCTCATAAATGGTCTTGCCGGACGGCAGCATCCGCTCATTGGTGAACACCGCCCCACCGATCAAATCCCGGTAGGCCGACAGGACGTGACTGAAGAAAGCTGGATCGGTGTTGTTGAACCCGGCGCGAGTCGATGACGCCCAACCTTCGGATATCAACGCGCCCGCCAGCGTGGCCCATCGGTTTTGCTCCTCCGCTGGCGAGAACACGGTGGGGTCGCCATGTCGGGCGATTACAACCTTCTCGCCACCCGTGAGTTCTTCCAGGGTGTGCCACTGCAACACCGGCACACCCCCGACGGGAACCAGGCACAGCACCGGATGGTTGGCGGTTCCGGTCAGGGCAAACCCTTCGCGTGTCCGCAACCGAAAGACGGGATGGAGTCCGCTGTCAAACAATCTAGTGGCTGTCACGGGTGTGCCGTCGTGACCCAGAATCTTTTCCTCGATTGCCGCTTCCCCATCGGCTCCCGGCATCCCGAGGCAGTCAATCCGAGCCGTGCCTCCGTCAGCCAAGCGCACCCGCGTGTCACCGGTCACGCAGTACCTGAAGGCAGCCGCTGGGTCACCGTCGACGCTGCCGAAGTTGCCTCGACCGTCCACCAGCGGTTCGCGGATGGCGAACTCCTGCGCCATGCGGACCAGGGCGTCATAGATCGAGGAGTCGCCGTGCGGGTGGTACTTCTTCATCACGTCGCCGATGACGGACGCGCATTTGCGGTACGGCTGATCGGCGCGCAAACCCGCCTCGTTCATGGCGTGCAGGATGCGGCGTTGCACTGGTTTCAGCCCGTCGCGAACATCGGGCAGAGCCCGGCCCACGATCACGCTCATCGAGTAGTCCAGGAAGGACTGCTCCATCCGTTCGGCGATATCGACGTCGACGATGTTGCCGTCGTCGAGTAGGGAACCCTGTGTGCTCATATTTCCTAGTGTCGCAAGGAGGTGCGACATCGCGGCGGAAGCACCGCCAAGCTTGACATTCTTATTTCATCATGTGATGATTTCTTCAGTGGATGAAATGAGTCTGGCACTTTCCAAGGAGGGTCCCCGTGGGCGCAATGGTTCGTAAAGAGTTCACCCAGTTACGACGCGACCGCCGGACCGCGGCGCTACTGGTGGTCATGCCCCTGTTTTTGCTGCTGATCTTCGGCTACGCCGCCAGATTTGAAGTGGACCAGGCCAGGACTGCGGTGCTCGGTGCGGACGCGCAGACGGTCGCGGCATTACTGCCGGCGGTGTTCGACGTGCGCGTAATCGACACCACGGGCGGACGAACCGAGGCAGTCGAACGGTTGCGATCCGAGACGATCGACGCCGTGGTGGTGACCGAC
>JBBSNE010000238.1:0-4969 GCA_038232815.1 Euzebyales bacterium
CGGAGTGATCGACCCGGCCGACACTCGTATGACGCTGGGGTTGGCCCTGGCCGCCTGCGCCAACGCCCCGGTCGCTGACCCCTCCTACGGGGTCTTCCGCATGTGATCAGCCGTCGGGTCATCAAGGCCTGGGTGCCCGGGTTTTGCCCCGGGGGGTGGGTTGAGACCCGGGCACCCCCCGAGTCATCGCCGTGGCCACGGCACCTAGAGGGTAGACGGCCCGGCACGGGGGCCCCACACCGCCCGGCGCCACACGTGTGACAGGACCACCGACGCCGCGGCGGCCGCCCCGACCAACGTCCAACCGACCGTGTAGTCATCCGTGGCGTCGACCAGGGCGCCGAACAGGACCGGACCGGTGGCAAAGCCGGCGTAGAAGCCCAGCAGCACCACCCCGGAGGCCAGCCCGGCCACCGCTGCCGGGGCCTGGCGGATGACTGCAAGCATCGCCACACCGTTCCATGCGGCAGAACTGATACCGACCACGACCGCAGCCAGCCACACCCACCACAGCGCTTCCGGCGCCGCGAGCAGAAACAGAACGGCGGCCACGCCGGACAGCCAGGCCATCAGGGTCAATGCCCACCGCAGCGCAGAGGCGACGCGATCGGCAACTACGCCCCAGACCGTGCGGGCTACCATCGCCACACCTCCCACGGCGGCGGCCAGCAGACCGGCAGTGGTCTCGCGCAACCCCAATGCCTCGACGCCGAACAAGGGCAGGTAGGCGCTGACGCTGGCGATGCCCACCCCCATTGCAAAGGCGTAGCCGGCCAGCCACATCGTCCCCGTTGGCATCTGTTCCCAGGCCCCTTGTTCTCGGGGGCGGGCCCGCGCACCCGTGGCGGGGACCGACCTCAGGGTCAACAGGGCCCCCAGCGCTGGTGCTGCCAGGCACACCAGGGTTGCCATACGCCAGTCCGACCGTGTTGCGATCAGCGGCAGGATCGCGCTGCCGGCGAACACACCGACCTGGATGCCGGATTGCTTGATGCCGGTGACCAGCCCTTGGCGCGTGGGGTCGATGGAGGCCTGGATCATCCGGTTGGTCACCGGATTGGCGATCGAGATCGCCAGCCCGCACAGCAACGATCCGGCCACCAGCAGGCCGTACCCGGGGGCGGCCGCGACCACGCCGACGCTCACTGCCATGATCCCGAACAACCCCAACAGCGGCACCCTGGCGCCCAGACGGTCCACCACCCCTCCTGCGGAGGTCGACAGCAGCGCCGCCGAGACATACATGGCGGTTGTCAGCGATCCCAGTTGGGTCCGGGACAACCCCAGATCGTCACGCAGAAACGGCGCAAGCGCACCGAACACCACCTGCAGCAGGATCGCGACGGTCATGGCGGTTGCCATGGTCACGATCAGCAGTACCGGGGGCCTTGAGCTGGTCTCGACAGAGTTCATCGGAGGCATACTGTCGCAGAGGTCCGCTATCGGCCCAACTCGACGGCACTCCCGCGAACCAAGTTTTTGAGAACAAGCCGGCGCTGCTGCTGGTGGCAACGTCAATTCCTTCACGTTTGCCCTGTTGACAGCCCGTGGGATGGGTCGACTGACGTCAATTCCCTGCGCCAAGGGTGTCAATTCCTTGGAGGGGTGGCATGCCGGTACCCTCCAAGGGCATGACACCTGCAGACCTGTCTTGGGCCGGGGAGTTGACGCGCACATCGATCGTCGTGGACGACCGTGGGGTTGCCACGGTCACGTTGGATCGGCCGAAGGTCCGTAACGCCTTCGATGCCAAGTTGATTGCCGAGCTGACCCTGACCGCCGCGCGCCTGGCGAGCGACCCGGCCGTGCGGGTGGTCCTGCTGACCGGGGCGGGTGCGGTGTTCAGCGCAGGTGGCGATCTGAACTGGATGCGGGGCATGGTCAACGCGTCGGAGGAAGAGAACAAGGCCGACGCCGTGCGGATGAACGACATGTTCCGGACGCTGTATGACTTGCCCAAGCCGCTGATCGGTCGGATCAACGGTCATGCCATCGCCGGCGGAACCGGTCTGACCGCCGTGTGCGACATCGCCATAGCAGTGCAGGGCGCCAAGTTCGGGCTGTCCGAGGTGGTTCTGGGTCTGGCCCCCGCAGTCATCTCCCCCTACGTCGTGAGAAAGATCGGCATCTCTGACTCCCGCGCGCTGTTCGTCACCGGGGAGTTGTTTGACGCCGACCGCGCCCTGCGAATCGGGTTGGTCCACCAGGTCGTGGCCGACGATGGCGCGTTGGACAAGGCGGTGGAGGAAGCAGTGCGACGCTGCCTGAAAGCCGGCCCAAAAGCGGTGGCGGTGGCCAAGCAAATCCCCGAGCTGGCGATGGCCCCACTGGACGACGCCACGGCCATCACCCCCGGTTTCATCGCGGAACTGCGAACCAGCGATGAGGGACAGGAGGGCATGGCCGCATTCCTCGAGAAGCGCCCTGCCGCCTGGGTGCCAAATGACGGGACCCGGGACGCCTGATGTCGATCCGTGCAGGCGACGGTTGGGAACTTGTCCAGCGTGCGCCCTGTCACTGTGTTTTGAGGCGGCGGTTGCCGCAGGGGGGGAAATTGACCGGCCCATGGCCGATTCAGATCATGGCCGCAATGGCCGGTTATTCGATCCGTTCGGCCATCGTTGGGCATCGGCCGCCGCTGGTCAACACCAGGAGCAATCCATCGCTGACCGTCGCCAGGCAACGTCCGTAGGCCACGTTGTAGGAAGTCACGGTCGAAGGCGAACGCCTCATCGGTGGCACGACCGGCTCCCAGGCCACTCCGGTCAGGGGTTGGGGTTGCCCAACGGACCGGTTCCTGCCCCCGGGGGTGCGGTGTCGATGGCCACCAATTCCTCTCTGCCACCACCGCCAGACACGCCCAGGGCCACAACCAGACCGACCCCGGGTGCATACAACTTGTACTCAAGGACGTCGGGTTCCAAGGTGATGGTGTCCTTGGTCAGCAACATGTCGGCGTAGTGGCCCAGGGGCACGTCAGCCATCTCGTGGATACTGAGGACCTCACCGTTGTCCTCCGCCTCACCCTGGTAGTACTCCTGTCGGTAGCGCATGCCGGGGCGAGGGTCCGCGGGGACGGCGATGCCCGCCAGCGCACCGTCGACGCCCGCCTCGAACGATCCGCCCCGGGAGGAGATCTGACCATCCTCGAACTCCGCGGTGTCCTCGCCGAGGTACCAGATATTGCCGTCGGCGTCCTGGGCATACCAATCGTTGGTGTCCTCGATGATCTGGCCGTCCGCGGTGACGGTGTCACGGACCACTCGCGCCGTCACACCGTTGGCGATCTCGCGGGTCTGGTCGGTGACCACCACAACGACCTCGCTGACGCCGCCATCGGGATCGGTCTCGCGGTAGGTCCATCGCTTCCCGACCTCCATGGGCCAATAGGTGTTGTCGATCATGGTGGTGAACTGCTCGGGGTCCAACGTGACCGGCTCGTCTCCTTGGGGCAGCGACAGTTCTGTTGCGGCATCCGCGACCGGGTCGGCGGTGGCAGATGGCGTGGCGGAATTCCTACCGCCACATGCGGACAGCAGCAGCCCGAGCAGGGCGACCGTGACCGTCGACCGTGCTCGAAGTGTTGAACATGGACGGCGTGGGGGCAGGGGCGGGGCGGGCATGGTGGCCATTGGGGCTCTCCTTGAAGTCGGATTGCCGTGACCATACGGAGCCAGCCTGACCCCAGCCTGAACGGGCAGTTCACCCGTCTGGGTGCCTGACTAGAATCAGTCGATGCGTCAGAACATCTCCTCCGGTAACCCCTTCGAAGACGTCTACGGCTACTGCCGGGCCGTCAGAGTGGGTGACACCGTCCACGTGGCCGGCACCACCGCCACACCGCCGCATGTCGAAGGATGTGATGCCGGACAGCAGGCGGCGTCCGCGCTGGCAATAATCGGCGACGCCTTGGCCCAGGCCGGCGCGTCGTGGTCGGACGTGGTTCGCACCGTGACTTACGTCACCGACATCGCCGATGCCGATCTGGTGGCGGCCGCACACCACGACATCTTCGCCGAGATCCGTCCGGCGGCCAGCCTGGTGCAGGTCTGTGCCCTGCTCGATCCCGAATTGAAGGTCGAGATCGAGGTCTATGCCCAGCTCATCCGTCGTGCGGGTGATTCTTGACCCGGGCGGCGCGGATGCCGTGGGTCACGGCCAGCCGAATCAGCCAGTACACACCCAAGGCCAGCAGTGGCAGGATCAGCAGCCCCAACAACTCCATGATGCCAAGATTCATGGTGCAGACTCCTTCACCGAGTATCTGTCCTGCGGATCCTAGTACACCCCAGGGCCATGTCGGGTCGGTGCTCGGGATAGCCTGACGTCGATGTTCGACACCGTGCTGATCGCCAACCGTGGCGAGATCGCCGTGCGGGTGATCCGCACCCTCCATGCGATGGGGATCCGGGCGGTCGCGGTGTTCAGCGACGCTGACAGCGATGCGTTGCACGTCCGCATGGCCGACCAGGCGATGAACATCGGGCCGGCAGCAGCCGCAAAGTCCTACCTCAACATCGACCGCATCCTTGATGCCTGCCAGCAGACCGGTGCCCAGGCGGTCCACCCCGGCTACGGGTTCTTGTCCGAGAACGCTGAGTTCGCCGCCGCACTGGACCAGGCCGGGATCACCTTCATCGGTCCGCCGCTACAGGCCATCCGTGCCATGGGTGACAAGATCAGCGCCAAGGACCTGGCCATCGCCGCCGGCGCCCCGATCGTGCCGGGTTTCCACCGGTCGGGCATGACCGATGAGGACCTGATCGCCGCCGCCCCTGATGTCGGGTTCCCGCTGATGGCCAAGGCCTCCGCCGGCGGGGGCGGCAAGGGCATGCGCGTGGTGCACACCGCGGCTGAGTTGCCCGACGCCCTCGCCGCCGCCCGCCGTGAGGCCATGGCCGGGTTCGGCGACGACACCATGATGCTTGAACGTTTCGTCCAACGGCCCCGGCACATCGAGATCCAGGTC
>JBBSNE010000239.1:0-4967 GCA_038232815.1 Euzebyales bacterium
CGGAGGTCGCAGAGGACGAAGAACCCCGCGTCAGGTTGGACGTACGGAATTCCTGCCAGTGTCAACTCACGGGTCACCGCGGTGGCAGATTCCCGCAGACCGCGGCGCATCTCACCCAGATAATCCTGCACCCACTGGCGATCGTTCAACATCTCAGCCAGCACGTGCTGGGTGTGTCCGCTGACCCCGGCCCAGCTCGCCTGCAGTTCGATGGTGTCCTGCAGCGCGTTGTTCTGGGTCACCAACACGCCGCAACGCAGGCCGCTCATCCCGAAATCCTTGCTGAATGCCCAGACAATGTGCAGGTGGTCGCCGAGATCACGTCGCAGCCGACCGACGCTGGTGAACGGCGATGGGCCGAACACCGACAACGCATAGATCTCATCGGCGATCACGTGAATGCCTTTGCCATGCGCCCAATCCAGCACCGATTCCAAATCCTCGGTAGACATAATCTGCCCGCGTGGATTGTCCGGGTTGGTCAACAGCAGCATCCGTATCGGCGCCGGGGACGCGTCCCATGCCTGGTTCAAGAGTTCGGTCGTGAGCCGGAACCCCTGGTCCGGATCCATGGGTACCGGAACAATCCTCAATCCCGGACGAATCTCGAGATCAGGCCAGAACCCCGCGTAGGAAGGGGTGGGAACCAACACCCCATCACCCGGGTCGCCCAGGGCATGACCGACGGCATCCAGGACACCACCAGCCCCCGCCAGGAACTGGATGTGCTGCGGATCGAGCGGCCGGCCGAAGATGTGCTGCTCGAACAGCCCCGCGACGGCCCGACGCAGATCCTGCTTCCCCGACATGTCGTCATACGCCGCGACGTGGGAAGGCACCGCCGGAACGTCGTCCAACTTCGGCTTCAGCAGATGAAAGACCTGATGGTTCTCCGCGATGCACAGACCGGTGTAGTCCGGATCATTCCTTCGTGCGAAATGGACTTTGATGTAGTCGGCCAGCCCACCCTGGGCCATCGCGGCGCCACGTCGGGACAGCGGCGCCTGGCTGGGCTGGGTGCCTCCCCCCACGGGCGCGGTCAGTTGACGCGTTCCAGGGTCTGGCGCCGCGCAGGGCCGACCGACACCCAACGGATGGGTACACCGATCAACTCTTCCAACCGTTCGACGTAGGTCTGAGCGTTCTTCGGAAGATCGTTGAAACGGGTGACCTCGGTGATGTCCTCGGTCCAACCATCCAGCGTCTCATACACCGGCTCAGCATGATGAAATGCCGTCTGGTGCGGCGGAAAGTGGTCAAACTCTTCGTCCTGATAGCGATAGGCCCGACACACCTTCAACGTGTCGAAGTCGCTGAGGACATCCAGTTTGGTCAAAAAGTGCTCGGTCAAGCCATTGACCCGACCCGCATATCGGGCCAGGACCGCATCGAACCAGCCGACCCGACGGCGCCGTCCGGTGGTGGTGCCGTACTCCCGCCCCACCTCGGTCATCCGCTCCCCGACCTCGTCTTGCAGTTCGGTCGGAAACGGTCCCGAACCCACCCGGGTGACATATGCCTTGGTGATCCCTATGACATTTTCGATGTGCTTGGGACCCAGTCCGGCGCCCGTCATGGCCCCGCCCGCAACGGGATTGGAGGAGGTGACGAACGGATACGTACCGTGATCCAGGTCCAGCAACGTGCCCTGCGCCCCCTCCAACAAGATGTTGTCACCGCGTTCCAACCCCTCGTGCAGCAACATCACCGTGTCTGCGATGTAGGGCTGCAATCGCTCGGCATAGACTGCGTACTCGGTTTCGATGTCGGCGGCTTGCATCGGCATGCGGTTGTAGACCCGGGTCAACACGGAGTTCTTGTGCTGCAGCGCAGCGTCCAACTTTTGGCGAAAGATCTTCATGTCGTACAGGTCCTGCACCCGCAGGCCGACCCGGCTGGCCTTGTCGGCGTAGCACGGCCCGATGCCACGTTTGGTGGTGCCCAATTTCTGGCGGCCCAGGTGACGTTCGGTCAGCGCATCGATCTCTCGGTGGTAGGGCATGATCAGATGGGCATTGCCGCTGATCTTCAACTGTGAGACATCGAGGCCCTGCTCCACCAGGCCATCCAACTCCTCCAGCAGCACACCCGGATCGATGACCACACCGTCGCCGATGACCGGGGTGACGTGGGGATACATGACCCCGCTGGGCACCAGGTGCAGCTTCAGGGTGGTGTCACCGACGATGATGGTGTGGCCTGCGTTGTTCCCACCCTGGTAACGGACGACAAAGGCCACATCGTCGGCCAGCAGATCGGTGGCCTTGCCCTTTCCTTCGTCGCCCCATTGGGTTCCGACGATCACGATGGCAGGCATTGGGTAACTCCCTGGATCTAGTCCTCCCGTGCGGCATCGCAGCCGCCGGGGCGCCTTGCAGCGTACTCCGGCTGCGTGGCTGGACGCTCAGAAGTCCAGCAGGTCGGTGACGTCCACGGTCAGCCCAAGGTCTTCGGCGTCCAGCTCTCCATCCTGCACCGGTCTGATCGACCCCCATGACCCATCCTTGTGTGGATCAGTGTGGACGTGGACCACCCTGTTGATGACATCCACGACCCAATAGAGGGGCGTGCCGGCCATCGCATACCGGCGTGCCTTCTCGCCCAGATCAAACCGCAGCGAGGATTCGGCGACCTCGATGATCAACAACGCCTTGGCAGGA
The DNA here is from genome assembly GCA_038232815.1 of Euzebyales bacterium. Lineage (GTDB taxonomy): Bacteria > Actinomycetota > Nitriliruptoria > Euzebyales > Euzebyaceae > Euzebya. Next base: position 2,661 of record JBBSNE010000239.1, read on the forward strand.
TTTGACTCGCTGTAGTCCTCCGGCGGCAGCACCATGAAATCGGGGAGGGGTTGGGAGATGGGGTCCAACTCTATTGGCCCTTGACATGAGACCCAGTAGCGATCACCCGCCTGTAGGACAAGCGTTTTGGTCAATCTGAGTACCGCCCAAGCGTGCGGGGGTTTCACAGGCGCCATCTCGATCAGGACTCCTCCGACGAGCTCCACCCGCGCCTCACCGAACACGCCAAGCTCGTACAGCTTGACGTACTCCTCACGCCGTAAGGGGCGGAAAGTGGGGGGCAGTTCGGTGATCGGAGCGGTCAACGTGGTCACCTCACAGAGACTGACGGATCCACGAAGGTCCACGATGATGATCTCGGATGGCTTGTGGACAACCTGGACTTCCAGGGTCGCACATCACGCGATGGGTGCACAGCCTTTGAGTTTGACCTGGCCGCCCCTCGGCGCGGTCAGAACCCCAGCAAGACATCCAGATCTACGGTCAAGCCGAGCTCACCTGCGTCCAGCGCACCCCGTCGGACCTGCTGGATGTTGACCCAACTACCGTCCTCGCGTGGTCCGGTATGTACATGGACGACCTTGCCGTTGACATCGATGACCCAATACAACGGTGTCCCGGCCATGGCATAGCGGCGCGCTTTTTCGCCCAGGTCGAAGCGTAACGAAGAGTCCGACACTTCGATGATCATCAGCGCATCGGCAGGGTTGGCGAGGCGGTAGTCATCGCGGGGCAGGATCATGAAGTCCGGCAGCGGCTGGGACACCTCGTCCAGTTCGATAGGACCTTGGCAGGCGATGGTGTACCGCCGATCGTTCTGCTCGCTCAATACCTCGTTCAGCATGATCACCACCCCGGCATGCGGCGGTTTCTGTGGGGCCATCCGGATCAGGACTCCTCCGACCAACTCCACGCGTTCCTCACCGAACACGCCGAGGTCGACGAGTTGCATGAACTCGTCCCGCCGCAGCGGCCGGAACTGCTCTGGAAGTTCAAGAATGGGAGCGGTCAACGTGGTCACCTGACACAAGATCGCGGATACACCGTCGCCGGCGAGTCGAAACCCAACGTACCTGTGGACAACCGTTTGCCCGTCGGGACACCGAGCGGGTCCTATTCAAGCGGTGCGAACAGGTCTGCCGGGTTGCCGTCTGGGTCCAACACCGTCGCGTACCGCTGGCCCCAAGGCGCGTCGAAGGGTGCAACATGTGAGTCGAACCCCGCGTCGACGATACGCCCATGAACGGCGTCCACCTCGGCGGGTGAGTCACAGAGAAAGGCCAGGGCGACGCGGCGCCCCCCACCCGTGGGCGGGGTCCACTCGCTGAAGGATTGCACAACCTCTTCGGTGTCGACCATCAACCGCAGGCCATTGGGGAGTGTGGCCTCGACATGCCCGTCACCCTCCTCGGGAAACGGGACACCGAGAAGCCGATAGAACCGGAAGGTGGCCTTCAGGTCTGAGGCAACGATGCCGATCGCGTCGAGGGCTGGCATGACAATGGGTCTATCACGAATTCGTTGTCGAATCTGCTGAACGTCGTTCGTCTCATTGGTAAACCCCACGCATCTACCAAGGACGCACCGATGACCCTTGCCCCACCCGCAGTCGCTGATCAGACCGACTGGTTGAACGCCCGCCGACAACTCTTGAACGCTGAGAAGCGCCACACCCACGCCAGGGATGAACTGGCCGCCCGTCGCCGCGAACTGCCGTGGCTGGAAGTGCAGGACGACTACCCCCTCACCGGTCCTGACGGCCCGATGAGGCTGGAGGAACTGTTCGGCGACCACCCGCAACTTGTCGTCTATCACTTCATGTACGGTCACGACTGGGAGGAAGGATGCCCGATCTGTTCGTTCTGGGCAGACAGCTTCTACGGGATCGCGCCCCACCTGGCCCATCGCAGCACCGCGTTTGCCGTGGTGTCCAATGCCGGTGTCGAGCAGCTGCACGAGTACCGCTCGCGTATGGGTTGGAGCTTCCCGTGGCTGTCCGCCGCCGGGACCAGCTTCGATGCCGACATGGGGGTCAGCCACAACCCCGGTGAAGGGCAGTCGGACTACAACTATGGCTCGAGCCAACCGATGGGACCCGAATCGCCCGGCCTCAGCGTCTTCGCCCGTGGCAACGACGGCCGGATCTATCTGACCTACCAGACGTTCGCGCGCGGGTTGGAGGCCTTCAACGCCGCCTACAACATCTTGGACCTGACCCCCCTTGGTCGCGACGAACAAGACCTGCCCTACCCCATGGCCTGGGTACACCGCCACGACCAATACCCCTCCTGAACGCCCCGCTGTCAA
>JBBSNE010000240.1:0-4964 GCA_038232815.1 Euzebyales bacterium
AAGCGCTGAGCGGATCTTTGCGTTGCTGATGGGCAACAGCGCGGCTGATCGGCGGATCTGGATCGAGGCCAACGCCGAGTACGCCGAGAACCTCGACATCTGAGGCGATACGGAGCCCCGACCCACCTATGAACTTGGTGCATTTGGCGCATATGTGAGTCGGATGCACCATCGTGGGGCTGGATGGGCAGGGCCGGGTCGAGGTGGCACCATCGAGGGTATGAGTTCGCCGACTTCGCAAGGCATGGGTCCCCTCGTCCTGGACGGTGGCCGCCGCAGCGTCGTTGCTGACCCCCCGGTGGTGCTGGCCCCGATGGCCGGCGTCACCAACGTTCCGTTTCGCACCCTCTGCCGGTGCCACAGCGAGTCGGGGCGCCGGAAGCCCAAGGACGGCTCGGCGTCCGGGCGCCACCTCGCCGAGGATGTCCGCGTCGGGCCCGACGCCCACTCTGGATACGGCTGGAATGACGCCGATTCACAACGGGTCCGCGCACAGGGAGTGGCTGGGACTGGCCGGAACAGCGGTGGGCTGTACGTGAGTGAGATGGTCGGCGCCCGGGCGTTGGTCGAGGCAGAACGTGACGGTCGGCTGGACACAAGCCGAGACGCGGCCGCGAACCGGTTCGATCACGACAAGCCGGACAGCCGCCAGCGGACCCTGTTGCGAGCCGCATTCGGCCCCGAGGAATCGCCCCGGTCGATCCAGTTGTACGCCACCGACCCGGTCGAGCTGTTCGACGGGGTCAGCGTCCTGGCCGACCGTGATCTGGTCGATCACATCGACCTGAATTTCGGCTGTCCCGCACCCAAGGTCACCCGGCACGGCGGCGGGGCCGCGCTGCCGTGGCGTACCGACCTGTTCGCCGACCTGGTCTCCGCCGCGGTCACCGCCGCTGGCGGCCGTCCGGTCACGGTGAAGATGCGTAAGGGCATCGACGCTGACCACCTGACCTACCTGGATGCCGGGCGTGCCGCTCGTGACTGCGGTGCCGTAGCCGTCACCCTGCACGGTCGGACTGCCGAAGACGCCTACGCCGGTCATGCCGACTGGCAGTCCATCGCCAGGCTGGTCCAGGCGATCGGGCAGGATGTCCCGGTGCTCGGCAACGGTGACATCTGGCAGGCCACCGACGCTCTGGCGATGGTCCAGGCGACCGGGTGCGCCGGGGTGGTCGTGGGGCGGGGCTGCCTGGGTCGGCCGTGGCTGTTCCGGGACCTGGACGCGGCCTTCCGAGGTCAACCGGTGCCCGACCCCCCGACCCTGGAAGAAGTCACGGTCATGCTGGCCGACCACGCCGCCCTGTTGGCCGATCACATGGGACCGGCGGCCGGTCTGCGTGATCTTCGCAAGCACACGGGCTGGTACCTGCAGGGCTTCCCGGTCGGCAAGCCACTGCGAACGGCCTTACGGCAGGTTGAAAGCCTGGATCAACTCGACGCCCTGCTGGCACGGCTGCCGGGGGACGCTGACATGCCCCCGATGGCACTTGGTATGCAACGCGGCCACACCCATGGACCCAAGCCGGTGCGGCTGCCACAGGGCTGGTTGAGCACTCGCCAGCACCATGCACCCTTGAACGCCGCCGCTGCGGCAGTGGTCAGCGGCGGATGAGCCGCCTGGTATTGGCCTCGGCCTCCCCCCGTCGCAGGGACCTGCTACAAGACCGTTTGGGCCTGGACGTTGTCGTGATACCTGCCGACGTCGACGAATCGCCCCGGCACGGGGAAGCACCCGCCGCGATGGTCCAACGTCTGGCACGCCGCAAGGTCGCGGCCGTAGAGGTGGAACAGGATGATCTGGTGGTGGCCGCCGACACCGTCGTCTTGGTCGACGGGGACGTGATGGGCAAACCTGCCAACCTCGACAAGGCCAGGTTGATGCTGCGTGCCCTCAGTGGCCGCGAACATGCGGTGCTGACGGGCGTGGCGGTGAGGCTTGGTCCAAAGGGCGCGTCGGGCGTGGACCGGACCAAAGTCAGGTTCCGCCGCCTGAGCCCGTCAGAGATACAGACCTACGTCGACAGCGGCGAGCCTATGGACAAGGCCGGCGGGTACGGCATCCAAGGTCTTGCCGGAATGTTCGTCGAACACATCGAGGGGACCGAGACCGGCGTGATCGGTCTGCCCCTGGGCCGCCTGGCCGTGCTGGTCGCAAGCGTGGGCGCAAACCTGACGGACTACCGGGCCAGGTGAACACGCCTCATACGACGGGGCCCTCAGCAGTCAGATAGCGCTGGAGTGTGGGGCCGAGCCATGCCACCAGGGTGTCGATGTCAGTCCGGACCAGCGGCTGAAACCCGATGATGTTGCGAAGCACAGCGACCCCGACGATCTGTGAGGCGCAAAGGGATGCCCGCAGTTCTGCCTGTTCGACGTCCAGGCCAGCGGCAATGCCTTTCAGCAAGGTGGCGGTCATGAACTCGCGGAGCATGGCCGCGGCATGCTCGTTGGTGGTAGCCGATTTGAACACGGCGATCATGCTGGCGCCACCTGGTCCCTCCCAGACCTGCAGGTACAAGCGCACGATCCTTTCGCCGAGCGTCACAAGCGGTCCCCTCGTCAGCGCCTTCAGAACGTCTGACGGGTCGAACGGAAATTCCAGCGCGGCGGCGAACAGGGCGGTCTTGTTGTCGAAATAGTGGTGGATCAGCGCCGGGTCGACGCCTGCCGCCCGGGCCACCTCCCGCATCGACGTCTGGTCAAAGCCCTGGGCGGTGAACAATTCACCCGCCGCATCCAGGATCTCACCCCGTGTGTCGACATCACCGGATCGCCGTCCGGTCCGCGGGCTCATACGGGGGTACTCGTAGGTCTTGCCAACTCCACGAATCGTTCTTCCAGCGTGGCGGGGCGGACACCGATGTCATCCACCGACGACGTGTTGGCAAGCACCGCCCGCACCCTTTTCTGATCGACTCCTGGCACCGCGACCCCGCCGGCGTCAAGGCTCGCAACCATACCGGCATCCGCCAGGGCAGTCAGGACCCGTGCCTGGTCACCGGTGGTGACGTCAACCACCTGGGTGTCCCCGATGATCTGGGTAGCAGTGCCTCGGGCAACCACCCGTCCCGCGGCCATCATGACCAGTTGTTCGCATTGCTCGGCTTCTGACAGGTAATGGGTCGTGACCAGGACGCCCGTACCGGCATCGGCACTGTCATGGATGGAGTCCCACAGCCGGGCACGGCCGAGTGGGCCGACGCCTGAGGTGGGCTCATCCAGCACCAGTAACCGGGGCTCATGGGCGATCGCCAGCGCGAAGGCCAGCCGACGTTGTTGCCCGAGTGACAAGTCGGCCACAAGCCGGCCATCGTGATCGTCAACGTCGGCGAGGTCACCCGGCGTATCACCAGTGTGGAAGGCTGACGCATGGAACCTGCGGTTTTCAGCCACGGTCAGGTCGGTGTACAGGCCCAGTCCTTGGGGCACATAGCCCAACATTCGGCGCGTGTGCCGGGACGGCGGGCCACCCAGCAGCGCAACGGTGCCGGCCGTGGGTCTCAAAAGCCCCAGCAGCATGCGGATCAGGGTGGTCTTGCCGGCGCCGTTGGCCCCCAACAACCCGACGATCTGACCGGTGTCGACTGACAGATCGACGTTGTCGACCGCCGTGAACGATCCGTAGCGGCGGGTCAGGCCCAGCCCTTGGACCACACAGTCGTCGACCGCGTTCACGTGACCACTCCCTGGTGGTGCAGAGCCGCAACGATGACGGCATCTTCAAGGTCTGCGGGGATGACCGTGACCTTGTGGCCGTCAACGATCGTGCGGGTGTCAGCGCCACGATCTGGTTGCCAGGAGTGCCAGGAGCGACCCCTCCGCCATGCCTGCGAGGTGACCGGTGCACCGCCGGACAGAATGACCCCGGGGGTGTGGCGGCAGATTGCCGCGGGCGTGCCCTGCTGGATGACCGCCCCATCGTCCAAGACGACGACCAGTGCTGCCCTGGCTGCCTCGTCCAGGTAGGTCGTCGCCAGCACGACCGTGGTGCCGGCGGATACCTGCTCGCTGAGGAGCCGCCAGATCTCGGCACGGCTGACCGGGTCGACTCCTGTGGTCGGCTCGTCCAGCAACAGCAGTCTCGGACGGTGTGACAATGCCATTGCCAGGCCCAGTTTCTGTCGCATCCCGCCGGACAGGCGGCCTGCCAACCGGTCGGCGGCCTGCGTCAACCCCATCCGTGTCAACACCTCCTCGTGACTGCCGCGACCCAGCCCATGGGCCGCGCTGGCGAATTCCAGGTTCTCGACCACCGTCAAATCGGCAAACACCGCCCCGACCGCCGGCATGACACCAATCCGAGCGCGGTCGGGAAGGTCCAACGATCCCTCCAAAGGCCGCAGACGACCCGCCAGGGCCCGCACGATCGTGGTCTTGCCCGCGGCGTCGCCCCCGACCAGGGCGACGACCTGTCCGGCCGCAACCCGCAGGTTCAGGCCCCGGACCACGGCAACGCCCCCATACCCCAGCGTCAGCTGATCGGCGGTGATCACCCGGCACCCCCCGGGGCCAGGTCTCGCGCGAATCGGCGTATGGCCAGGGTGAACACGATGGCGCCCATTGCAGCCAGGACGACCAGTGGGAGGGTGATCTCAGCCAGTCCTGCACCCCGCACCATCACCCCTCGGGCGATCTGGTTGAACCACGTCAACGGCAGGACCGCCGCGATCGCCTGCAGCACACCCGCCATGGACTCCAGCGGGAAGATCAGCCCGGACAACATGACCTGGGGAAGGAGGACCATCAAGGCCAACTGCACCGCCTGTCCCTGGTTTTCTGACACCGTGGAGATCAACACCCCGATCGACAGCGTCACGAACAAGAACAGCAACGACCCCAGGGCGAACAGGGGAACCGAGCCGTTGAACGGGACGTCGAACACCGCAAGCCCGACGCCGACGACCACCAGCAGATCGATCACGGCGATGGCCAGGTACGGCGCCAGTTTCCCGACGAACAGGTCG
>JBBSNE010000241.1:0-4953 GCA_038232815.1 Euzebyales bacterium
CATCATGTAGGCGATCTCTTCAGAGTCCTTTCCGGGGTGGTAGTACGGCGGCAGGTCCCCTTCAAGGTCGGCATCGGGGATCTCCAGGTACAGCCGATCACGGAAGGTCTTCAATGCCTTGCGGGTCAGCTTCTTCATCTGATGGGTGGCGTTGCGCGCTTCGAAGTCAGGGCCCAAGGTCCAGCCCTTGATGGTCTTGGCCAAGATGACGGTGGGTTGTCCGGTGTGTTCGGTCGCCGCTTTGAATGCCGCGTAGACCTTGCGGTAGTCATGGCCGCCCCGGTCAAGGACGGGCAGATCCTCCTCGGTCAACCCGGACTCGTCCAAGATCCGCGCCAGCTCGTCGGTGTTGAAGAAGTTCTCGCGGATGTACTGGCCATCTTTGGTGGTGAACGTCTGGAACTGCCCATCGGGGGTGCGGTTCATCTGCTCGACCAGTTCGCCGTTGACGTCCAAGGACAGCAACCGGTCCCACTTGCGACCCCACACGACTTTGATGACGTTCCACCCGGCGCCGCGGAACAAGCTCTCCAATTCCTGGATGATCTTGCCGTTGCCCCGCACCGGGCCGTCCAGGCGTTGCAGGTTGCAGTTGACGACCCAGACCAGGTTGTCCAGTTCTTCCCGACTGGCGACGGTCAGGGCGCCCTGGGCCTCGGGTTCGTCCATTTCGCCGTCACCGACGAAGGCCCAGACCCGCTGCTGAGAGGTATCGGCAAGACCCCGGTTGTGCAGATATTTGTTGAACCGTGCCTGATAGATGGCGTTGAGGGGACCAAGACCCATGGAGACGGTGGGGAACTCCCAGAACTCGGGCATCAAGCGAGGGTGGGGATAGGACGACAATGCGTCAGGTTTGCTTTCCTGGCGGAACAGGTCCAGCTGTTCCTGGGTCAGGCGGCCTTCGAGATAGGCCCGGGCGTAGATGCCCGGGGACCCATGACCCTGGATGAAGAGTTGGTCGCCACCGCCTTCGTGCGCACGGCCGCGGAAGAAGTGGTTGAACCCGACCTCATACAGGCTGGCAGCGGAGGCATAGGTCGCGATGTGGCCCCCGACCCCGACCCCGGGGCGTTGGGCTCGGGTGACCATGACCGCGGCATTCCAACGGATGTAGGCCCTGATGCGGCGTTCGATGTGTTCGTCGCCGGGGAACTCTGGCTCACGCGAGGGAGGGATGGTGTTGATGTAGTCAGTCGACCGCAGCGCGGGCACACCGACCCCGCTCTCCCGCGATTTCTCAAGCAGACGCAGCATCAGGTACCTAGCGCGTTCCCGCCCGTGATTGTCGACCACGGCGTCCAGGGAATCAAGCCATTCCTGGGTCTCGGCAGGATCGATGTCGGGGAGCTGGGTCGGCATCCCATCGGTGATGATGCGTTGCGGGTCGCGGTGGATGTCGCTCACGTGTGGCCCTCCGAAGGCGGTGCGGTCGTTACAGCTTATCCTCTGCTGACCCAACCCCATCCAGACAGAGAAGGCATTCGATGCAGGTCGCACATGTTGTCCACGGCGCTTGCGTGCGCACCCTGTTGATCGGACTTGTCGTGCTGGCAGGTGGTTGTAGTCCGTCAGCTCTGGAATTCGACATCGGTGAGTGCGTCAACCTTCCTGACGCCGAGACCATCGATGAGTATGAAACCGTCGACTGCGACGAGGTTCATGATGCGGAGGTGTTCGCACTCCCGACCCAACCCGGCGGTGAAGAGGCGGCCTATCCGGGTGCGCAGGCCATGGATGACCTTGCCCGACAAGAGTGCGAGGGAGAACAGTTTGAGTCCTACGTCGGCACGGCATATCCCGACTCGGCGCTGTACTACCTCTCGTTGAGTCCAAGCCAGGAATCGTGGGAGCGGGCAGGCGACCGTGAAGTGGTCTGCCTGCTGGTGGGCGAACCGCTTGAAGACGAAAGTGAGTTCACTCAGTTGACGGGATCGAAAAAGGGCAGCGCGGAATGATCGACGGTGTCTCAGTTGCCTTGCATTTGCGCTTTGATGCGCTTGCAGTCCGGGCAGACCGGATACTTCGAGCCGTCCCGGCTGGGAACCCACTTCTTGCCGCACAAGGCCCGGATCGGCGTGCCCGTCACCATGGATTCGGTGACCTTCGCCTTGGGATTTCGTCCCCAGACGTAGTGGGCGAAGCGGTCGTGATCGCCGGGTTCCCCCGGCGACAGACGTTCATCGATACGGGTTTCCTCATCGATGTCGGGCACGATCGTGGGGGTTGTGATGGTTTCACTCACCGTGGCTCCAAGACTGGCTGCCGTAGGGCTTTGCGTCCACCGTAGCGGCTGTGGGTCGGACACCGGTCAATCCCAGATCCGGTCCAGACGCCACGCGCCTGATTCGCAGACCAATTCATAGATGCCGCGGTCCGGGGTGCCGTTTTGGGCCTCGACGCGCCACAGGTCACGTTGGGGTACCTCCACTCCCCCACCGGACCAGTAGGCCGCGTCCTCCCGCCAGTGCCCCAGAACCGTCAAGACCCGGTAGTGCCCCCGTCGCCAGACAAAGCTTGAGGGGGCCAGTCCGTGGATTTGGACATCTACCGCTTCCCGGTATCGTTTCGTCATCGTCGGCGTATCGTACATATGTTCGATACCGCTCACAAGGCCGCTACGGCGAAAGCACCGCGATCAATTGGTCGACGATCCAGTCGGCTTCGTCTGCGGTGATGCCCAGGGGCGGGGCAAGACGGATGGTGGTTTCATGGGTGTCCTTGGCCAGCAGGCCGGCCGGGCCGTTCGGGCCCTCGACCTGGTGGGTCATCAACGCCTCGCAATAGCGGCGGGCGGGCGGATCATCATTCACCAACTCGATCCCAAGCCATAGACCCCGGGCCCGGATCTCCTTGACGACCGGAAGGGCCGCCGTTCGTAAACGGTCGGCCATACGCTGTCCCAACTCCGCAGCGTTGCGTTGGTAGGACCCCTCGTTCAGCAGGGCAATGACCTCACGTCCGACCGCACATGCCAGCGGATTGCCGCCGAAGGTCGATCCGTGCTGCCCGGGTTGAAACACCCCCAATGCCTCGTCGCTACCGACGACCGCCGACAGGGGCACGATGCCCCCGCCCAGCGCCTTGCCCAACAGGTACAGATCAGGCTTGACCCCCTCATGTTGGCAGGCGAATGTCGTGCCGGTCCGTCCCAGACCGGCCTGGATCTCATCGGCGATGAACAACACCCGTTGGTCGTCACAGACCTGGCGCACGCCGCGCAGGTAGCCCTGGGGTGGGATGATGACCCCGGCCTCGCCCTGGATCGGTTCGATCAGGACGGCGACGGTCTGTGGGGTGATGGCGTCTTCGATGGCCTGGACACTGCCGTAGGGCACCCGGATGAAACCGGGGGTGTAGGGACCGAAATGGTCGCGCGCCAAAGGATCGTCGGAGAACGACACGATGGTGGTGGTCCGACCATGGAAGTTGCCCTCCGCCACGATGATCTGGGCTTCCCCGTCGCGGACACCCTTGACCTCATAGCCCCATTTGCGGGCGGTCTTGATACCGGTTTCGACCGCTTCGGCCCCCGTGTTCATCGGTAAAACTCGGTCCATGTCGCACAGACGTGCGAGATCCGCGACGAACGGGCCCAGCTGATCATTGTGAAATGCGCGACTGGTCAGGGTCACCCGATCCAACTGGGCTTTGGCGGCTGCGACCAGGCGAGGATGGCCATGTCCGAAGTTGATCGCCGAGTACGCCGCCAACGCATCCAGGAACTGCCGGCCTTCCTCGTCACGCACGTAGGCACCAGATGCGGTCGCGATCACCACCGGCAACGGATGGTAATTGTGGGCGCCGTACCGCTGTTCAAGTTGCAGGGCTTGTGACATCACGCCACCTCCAGCACGAGCGTTGCGACCTCAGGTGTCACTGACAGGTTGGTGTCCAACGCAAGCGTAAGGCATCGAACCGCGCCGCCGGCCTTGAGGAACTCGCTGACATCAACGACGACCACGTCAAAGCCCCAGGCCTGTAGTTGCCTGCCGACCCGCGAGGGGCAGGCCGGCATGATGACCGTTTGACCCATGACCACGGAGTTGGCCGCAAACGTCGCCGCTTCGGCCTGGTCCAAGATCAACGGTTCGGTGATGGCTTGCATCACCCGGCTGGCACCGTCGCGATCGTAGGCGTCGGGGTAGACGATGGCCCGGCGATCGTCCAGGGGACACAACGTCAGGTCGACGTGATACCACCGTGGGTCCGATAACTGCACGCCGATCACCGGCCGTCCGGTCAGGCGGCTGAGGTGGGTGTGTGCCGGCCTGGTGGACCGGGCGCCGTAGCCGCTGACCAGTGATTGTCCCAGGGGCAGGCAGTCCCCCAACCCCTCCAACGTCGCACCCGGTGGCATGGGCTCGACGGTGTAGCCGTGCGTGCCTGCCCAATGCGTGAAATGGCCGGTCTCCGGACGTCGCTGGGGATGCTGCATCGAGGAGGAGATGAACGTTCGCTCGTCGATGATGCCCGCGTTGGCGGTGAAGACCATGTCCGGCAGACCCGCGACGGGATCGATGAACGAAACGTCTGCACCGGCCAGGAGCATTGTGCTGACCAACGTCTCCCACTGGGTGGCAGCCAGATCGGGATCCACCTGGCCCCCCATCCAGGGGTTGATCGCATACGCCACCTCGAAGTGCGTGGGCGGACACATCAGGTAGTGCCGCCCCCAGTCCAACGACGACGCCGTCATTGCTCACCATCCTTTCCGAGAATCGTCTGATCGTCAGACAATACTAGAAGAAACACTTGCGGTCCGCACCATCCCCCAGCGACGTCAGACCGCCACGGTCCGTTCGGCCACCAACAACAGCGTCGCGCGTGACCGTGTGATGTGGTGGATGGCGGCCGTGAGGTACGCAGCTCGATCCTCAGACAGTGCCAGGGTCAGAAGGCGGGCATGTTCCTCGACCTTGTCCGGTTCGGGTTGGTACCGATCAGCGCTGA
>JBBSNE010000242.1:0-4952 GCA_038232815.1 Euzebyales bacterium
CAACCGCCGAATCGTCGCAGGACGCTGCGACGACGAGGTTGTACGGGCTGGCTCCAAGCAGACCGTCTTCATCCAGGCGACGCCGGTACTCCTGAGGTGAGGCGAATCCGCTCCACTCGAATGGCCCAATGAAGTCCGGCTCGGTCACGGAGCGATCGCACAAGATGAGGTCATCTTCTTGAAAGGGACGCAGGTACACGTCGAGCCGATCCACCCGCACAGTGTGGCACGCTCGCGGGCACCGTCGCGTGATCCCGGCCGTTGCCGTCCCGGCCGGTGACGGTCACCATGGGCCACCCGTGAGCGCCCCCCAGACCACTCTCGCCCCCGCTGTCGGACCGCTTGCGGGTCTGCTGTCGCGCACAGGTGAGGATTTCGACGATCTCTCCTTCGGCGGAGAAACGGTCGTCAGCACCCCGTTACGACCGTTTGTCGTAGCCTATCTGGCCCGGCGCCGGCCAGTGCTGGTGGTGACGCCGACGTTGAAGGATGCCGAAGCCCTGGCGGACGATGTCAGCGCCTTCAGTGGGCCTGGGGCGGTCGAGGTGTTCCCACCGTGGGAAACCCTCCCCCATGAACGCCTCTCGCCCCAGCCGGCCACGGTCGGCCAGCGTCTGCGTGTCCTGGACAGACTGCGGCGAAAGGATGAGGACGGCGAACCCCTGCGGGTAGTAATCGCCCCGGTCCGGGCGGTGTTGCAACCGATGGACCCCCGGCTGGCCGACCGGGCCCCGTTGCAGGTCGGGGCGGCCTACGGGGAGGGGCTGACGGCGTTGACCGACCATCTGGCCGCGCTCGGCTACACCCGCAGCACCATGGTCAGCCAGAAGGGTGAGTTCGCTCAGCGTGGAGGCCTTGTCGACGTCTTCCCGACCACCGAGGACCATCCGGTCCGCATCGAGTTCTGGGGCGATGACGTCGATGAGATCCGGACCTTCTCCGCCGGGGACCAACGAGCCCTTGAAACCGTGGCTCAGGTCACGATCCATGCCGCCAGGGAACTGGTCCTTGACGCCGAAACCGTTGGCACTGCAGCAAAGCTCGCCGAACGGGTCCCTGCCTTGGCGGATCAACTGCAGATGCTGGCCGACGGGGTGGCCTTCGAGGGGGTCGAAGGGCTGGTGACCGCCATCCACCCCACCCCGGCTCACCTGCCCGACCTGATGCCCGGCGATACAGGACTGGTCCTGATCGACCCCGTCCAGGCCCACGACCGGGCGCAACAGCTGGTGGATCAGGCGGCCGAGCTGATGATCGCCGACTGGGAGGCGTTGGCTGCCACCGCAGTTGGCACGAACGGTGCTGCCACCGCAGGTGGCACAGATGACGCTGCCGGTACGAACGACAGCGTGAACGCCCGTGCCCGAAACGAGCGCGCGGGATTTGCCGACCTTGACCAAGTCATCGCCACCTACGACCAAGGGGGCGGCAAGGTCTGGAAACTCACCCCGTTCACCAGCGACAACACGCTGGTCAGCTTGACCGCGCGCCCCTGGGACACATTCAAGGGCGACGTGGTCAGCGCGGCACAGACCGTCAAGCGGTACCTCACCGAGGGCGTCGCCGCCGGCGACCCGGGACCACCTATGACCGTGGTGATGACCACCGTGGGGCACGGCCCCGCATTGCGTTTGGCAGAGGTACTACGGGCCGAGGGGGTGCCGGCCGACGTCCACACTCCGACCGAACCCGACCAGCCAATCCCGACCACATCCGATGGTCGGGTCCACATCATCGAATCGTCATTGCGGACGGGATTCCTCGCAGAAGACCTGGGGGTCTGCCTGCTGGGTGAGTTCGACCTGTTCGGACCCCGGCGCCACCGTGCCGGACGCCGGCTCAAGAGCCGACGTGCCGCCGGACAGACCGTCATCGATCTTGAGACTGGCGATCCGGTGGTCCACAGCGTCCACGGTGTGGGGACCTACCGGGGCATGGTGACCCGGGAGCTGCGCGGCACTACGACGCTTGGCGGCGGCACCGCCGGCACCGTGACCCGCGACTACGTCATCGTGGAATATGCCGGCGACGACCGGCTGTTCGTCCCCTCCGACCAGGTCGACAGTCTTGCCAAGTACGTCGGCGGTGAACAGCCCAAGGTCATGCGCATGGGCGGGGCAGATTGGGACCGGGTTCGCGGCAAGGTCAAGGCCGCCGTGCAAGAGATGGCCGCAGAGTTGATCCGGTTGTACCAGGCACGCATGCATGCCCCGGGACACGCGTTCAGTCCCGACACCACCTGGCAGGGTGAGTTGGAACAAGCCTTCGTCTACCCCGAGACACCCGACCAACTGGAGACCATCGACGCGATCAAACAGGACATGGAGGCGCCGGTTCCGATGGATCGGTTGATCTGTGGCGATGTCGGGTTCGGCAAGACCGAGGTCGCAATCCGCGCCGCAGCCAAGGCCATCTTCGACGGTAAACAGTGCGCCGTCCTGGTACCGACAACCCTGCTTGCCCAACAGCATGGTGAGACCTTCTCCGAACGGTTCAGCGGTTTTCCGGTCAACATCAAAATTTTGTCCCGATTCGCCCCCCCCGCAGAACAACGCCAGACCTTGGACGGACTGGCTGCCGGCACCGTGGATCTGGTCATCGGAACCCACCGCCTGCTCAGCACCGACATCGTGTTTGCGGATCTGGGCCTGCTGATCGTCGATGAGGAACAACGCTTCGGGGTCAGCCACAAAGAGCGACTCAAACAGATGAAGACGTCAGTCGATGTCCTGACGATGTCGGCCACGCCCATTCCACGGACCATGGAGATGGCGATCAGTGGTATCCGTGACCTCTCGACCATCGAAACCGCCCCCGAGGAGCGCCAGCCGGTCGTGACCCAGGTCGGTCCCTTCGATGAGAACCTGGCCACCCTTGCGATCCGTCGTGAGTTGCTGCGCGAAGGACAGGTATTTTGGCTGCACAACTCGGTGCGGACAATCCATGCTGCGGCCGAGCGAATCCGTGAGCTGGTACCCGGTGCCCGGGTCGAAATCGGCCACGGGCAGATGGGTGAGGCCGAACTGGAACAGGTGATGTTGGACTTCTGGCATCGCGAATTCGACATTTTGGTGTCCACCACCATCATCGAATCGGGCCTGGACATCCCCAACGCCAACACCTTGATCGTGGAGCGCGCCGACATGTTCGGCCTGGCGCAGCTGTACCAACTACGTGGAAGGGTCGGGCGGTCGACCGCCCGGGGGTATGCCTATCTGTTCTATCCCGAAAACGCACGCCTGACCGAAGAGGCCTACAAGCGCTTGGAGTCCATCTCCACCCACACCCAACTGGGGTCGGGCATGTCCATTGCCTTGAAAGATCTGGAGATCAGAGGGGCCGGTTCCATGTTGGGAGCGGACCAATCCGGCCAGGTCGCAAGCGTCGGTTTTGAGGCCTACAGCCAGCTGATGGGCGAGGCTGTGGCCGAACTGACCCAGGGCAAGGCCGCCGAACGCGAACCCGAGATCAGGCTCGACCTGCCCATCGATGCCCATCTGCCCAAGGACTACATCGCCGACGAAGGCCTGCGACTGGAGGCCTACCGAACCGTGGCGGCGGTGCGGGACGCCAAGGGCATCAAGACCGCTCGTGAGGAACTCATCGACCGGTACGGACCAGTGCCACCCCCCGGGGAGCGGCTGCTGACCGTCGCCGCGTTGAAGGCGGCGCTCCGCCGTTGGGGGGTGGAGGAGATCTCGACCACACCGCGCCGCACCATACGGGTCAGCCCCGTACGGTTGACCGACTCCCAAGAGGTCCGGTTCTCGCGTACCGATCCCGAGGCGCTGTACAACGCATCTGCTGGCGTGATCGAGTTGCCCATGCCCCCCACCTCCGGTGAGGGGGGCGGGGCATTGATCGCCTGGCTGGCCAAACGCCTGAAAGAGCTGTTCGCCACCCGGTGATGTGCCGACGTAGCATGCTCCCCTCATGTCTCGATTCGTTGTCCTTGTCGTTGTTCTTCTGACCGCGGGCTGCGGTCAAGCGTTGGGCAACCCCAATGTCGCCGCGGATGTCAATGGTGAGGAGATCACCGTTTCAGAGGTGCAAATCATCGCGTTGGACGGGGTGGGGGCCGTGAATCCCGGCACGGGTCAGCCCCAATCGGACCAAGAGGCGACAACACAGGCGATCAGTGAGCTCACGTTGCGGACTTTGCTGTATCAAGAGCTCGAGGCGATGGGGGTTGAGCGGATCACCGAGGCCGACGTTGACCAAGCACTGACCGACGCAGCCGAACAGGCAGGGGGCGAGGAGGCATTTGCGGCGGGGTTGGAGGCCCAGGGGATCACCGAATCCCGTCTGCGCCTGGATCAGTCCTTCGGGTTGTTGGTCGAACGTCTGAACACCCAACTGGCGGCAGACGTCGACATCAGCGACGCCGACATCGAGGCCGCCTACGCCGGCAGCGTCGGTCAACCGACGGTCAGCCACATCCTGGTCGAGACCGAGGACGAGGCCGATCAGGTACTGCAGCGCCTGGAGGACGGAGAGCCATTCGCGGCCATTGCCCAGGAGGTGTCGATCGATCCGGGCAGCGGCGCCGCAGGCGGGGATCTGGGACCGCTGCAGCCCGGTGCCTTCGTGCCGGAGTTCGAGGAGGCGGCCTTGGCCCTGCAACCGGGTGAGATCAGCGAGCCGGTCCAGACGCAGTTTGGATATCACATCATCACGACCGAGCCAGCGGCCGAACTGACGCCGGAACTCAGCGCACAGATTGAGCAGGACCTGCGCGCGCAAACGGCACAACAAGACATCGGGGCGCTGCTGCAGCGGGTCGTGGACGGGGCGGATGTCGATGTGAATCCCAGGTTCGGTCGCTGGGACCCGGAGTTCGGCCAGGGCGGTCTTTCGAGGATCATCACGAGCGGAGACCCTCTGGGCGACCTGCAACCGGTGTCGGGGGACCTGGGTGAGGGACCACCGCTACCTGCACCCACCCCCCCGAC
>JBBSNE010000243.1:0-4913 GCA_038232815.1 Euzebyales bacterium
ACTTCAACAGGGTGCGGTGCCCGGTCATGGCGGTGACGGCCCGTGATTCCTCCACCGGGGTCACCTGGGCCAGTTCGGCGATCCGTGCACGCGCCGCAGTGATGTCGTCCAGCGTGACCAGCGTCATTCGGCTGATCCTAGTGCGCTGTCGGGTGAGTCAGGTGGTTTGTGACGCACGTGCCCGGTGCTCCGCCACGTGCACTCGATTGGCACAGGCCTTGGAACAGAATCGCTGCCGGCCGTTTCGGGTCGTGTCGACGAAGATGTCATCGCAGTCGGGGCACACACCCAGGCGGTCCGGTCCGAAGTCACACAACACCGACGCCAGGGCCATCGTCATCGACGCGCCGATCCCTCGCAGGTGGTTTGACCCGGGCGGCACGTAATGCATGTGGTACCCCTCGTCATCATGATCCACCACGCTGGGGTGGGGTTGGTACAACGAGATCAGGTCGTTCAGGACGTGGACCCTGGTGGCCAGGTCGGGTTCGATGAACACCCGGCGCAACCGACCCGCAAGATGCGTCAACCCCTCGATGTCCAAGGGACCCTCTGGCAGCTCGAAGCGATGAAGCAGTTGTCGCAGGTCGCCTTCTGTCACGGGCTGGCCGTCGCCGTTGGCCAGCATGTTGGACAGCGTGACCGTCTCGATCATGGTCTTGGTGGTGTAATGACCGTAGTCCATGGAACCCTTAGCACCTCCGCACGATGTGGGTACCACACCAGCCTACCTGCGGCGTCAGACGGCCAGGGTCGAGCTAGCGGCGACGCGGTGTGACGCCGCGGGCATTATGGGACACGTGAGCGACACGCACGACAACGCAGCGGCCCGGGCGACACCGAGGATGCGCAGCGGCACCTTTTTTGTCATCGTCTCTGGTGTCTTCCTGCTGTTGTTCGCGGTGTTCTTGTGGGTGGTGTCACCGCGCCTTCAGGATCAGTTGGGTCTGAACGAAGGTGTCGTGGGGTTTGATCCCCCCTCCGCGCCGGTTCAGGTGCCCTTGACGTTGGACGGGGACCAGGTCGGGGTTGCCGAGTGGAATGCTGAGGGCGTGTGTGCGGAGATGACGGACAGCACCGGAACCATCTTTCGGACGTGTGCCGAACCGGATCCGCTGAAACCCATCTGGGCGATCGACGCGCCAGACCAGGCGAACCCGCCCTATCTTTTGGTGGCCACTGCCAAGGAAGCAGCCAGCGTCGCCGGGACGACCCAGGATGGCGAGGGGCTGAACGGCTTGACCCAGGCCCGAGAATTGCCGGCGGCCTGGGCGATAATCCCCCTGTCGGAGGGTTCGGTGGTGGCCCGCCTCATCGCACAGAACAACGAGGGTGCCGACATGGGTGAAGCGGTGTGCGGTGTGGAGGACGCACCCACGGATGGGCCTGCCCGTCTTGCTGGGGGTTGTCTGGTTCCGCGAGAAGACTGACCGGTCTATATGGGGGGCCAGGGATACCAGCGTCGGTCAGGATCCACGTCGGGCACCGCCGCCATGCCGGCAATGTGCCGGGCCCTTCGGGCCAAGATTTGCACCTCCGCGATGGTCAACAACTCGTCCAAACGCCGACGGATCACCTCATCCCCCCGTAGGCACTGTTGCAGTCGGGTCAAATCCGCCTTCCAGGCGCCCTGGAACGACACGTGGGGGACGTCCCACACGACCGTCCGCAGCTTTGACTCGACATGAAACGTCAGGCCGTTGTCGATGCCGTACAACCGCTCTTCCCGAGTGCTGCGCAGCACATGACCGCCCTTGCGATCGGCGTTGTTGATGACCATGTCGAACATGGCCATCCGCGCCAGCGCCGTGTCCCAGACGTCGTCTTCGACCAGGGTGAAGTAGTGCTGCACCGGGTCGTGGGGGACGAACAACTGCAGGGACCCGGGTCCCAGGGGGCCGTCGCGAAGGACCGTGGGCGGCACGATCCCCCATCCCAGGAACTCACTGACCTCATAGGCGGCGACTTCGCGGTGGAACAACCGCCCCGGGAAATCCCACAGGGGCCGTTCGTGTTGACCCGGCTTGTAGATGGCAAACAGGTTGTCAGCGGTGTCACCCAGGCGGCACAGCATCGTGCCGTTGCTGGCAGAGGTGATCACCCCCAGCAATTCGATCGTGTCGGACTGCAGTCGTTGACAGCCCTCCTCGTGGCTGCCGACGAAGTCCGCCGCCGCGGCATCGAACGGGGCGGCGTTCATATCCGTTTGGGACCGGATCCGTTCGTCAACGGACAACCCATGCAGCCGTCGCTGGGGTCTCGAAGCCCATCACAGACCTGACAGCGTTCCCGCCCGCCGTGCTCGACGGCGAAGGCCGCGAACGCGATCAACGACACCATCTGCTCGCGGTTCATGACGAACCGGGCGGTCGCGGGCTCCTCCTCCCCCGGCAATTCTTCGCTGTCGTCGACGATCGGCAACTCCACAGCGTCCAAGACGAAGATCTCGGCCTCCTCGTCACTGCCAAGGCTCATCTGGCCGGCCCGCCACACCGGTTGGACCGGCCCGTGCAGCTCCAGATCAGAGTTGACGTCGTCGGGTGTGACGGTCACATCCACCCGTGCCAACAACTCTTGTCCCAGTTCGGCGAGCGACCGGATCTGGCCCTTCTCAACGACCAGCGCCACGTACTCGCCGTCCTTGCGCGCCTGGACGTAGAAGGTGCGATTGCCCGGAGGGCCGATCGAGGATGCGGTGATCCAATCGACCGGGTCGAAATCGAAGCTTTCGCTCATGAGCGGTACGGGACGTGATTGATGGACAACACCGTGGGCCGTACTCCTTTCCCGGTACTGATGATGCTCACAGACGCCGGGTTGACCATCAAACGTTGGAACGTGTCAAGCGGCATCCCGGAGTAGAAGGCGAGCACCATCTTGATGATGTCGGCATGGCTGACCACCGCGACGATCTTGTTGTTGTGGCGCCCGGCTATTTCCTCCACCGCGCTCACGGCGCGATCTTGGGCACCGCGCATGGACTCGCCATCGGGAAACGTCACCAGGGAAGGGGTCTGTTGGATGACCGGCCACAGTTTGTTCTTGTACAACGGCTTGAGGGGTCGGTCGGTCCATTTGCCGTAGTCGACCTCGATGACACCCTCGGCAGGTCGGACCTTCAGGCGGTGGGGCTTGGCGATGATCTGGGCGGTTTCGGTGGTGCGCGGGAGGGGCGAGGCGTAGACCGCCTTGAAGTCGACGTCGTGCAGGTGGTCCCGGGTGACCTGGGCCTGTCCCCGACCCTTGTCTGAGAGTGCCGCCTGGGTCCGTCCGCCAAGCCTGGTGCCGGTGGCTTCGGTCACCGCGTGGCGCAGCAGATAGATCGTGGCAGCCATTGGTCTGAAAGCCTAGCCGCCGCTTTCTTGACGAGGCGGCGCCGACGTGGGTGTATGGCGGTTCGCGTTCCGAGCGTTCACCGGCCCCCGAGGTACCCACCCATGACCATCGACCACTCGTTGACGGGCCTACCGCCTGTCGTCCCCACGGGCGGCCCTATCCGCTCCGGCGGGCAGGCAAGATGACGATCATCGTCATCGCGGTCGTTTCCGGCGCGCTGCTGGCCGGGGCGATCTGGGGCATCTACGGAACGTTGCCGGACAAACTCGAAGGGTTCATCGTCGCCCTTGCGGGTGGGGCGTTGTTGATCTCTGCAGCCCTCGAGTTGATCGATCCCGCGACCGAACAGGTCTCGATCTGGTCGGCGTCTGCGCTCGTGCTCGCCGGGGCGCTGGTCTTTGCCGGGCTGGACTATCTGATTGATGTCAAATGGGGTTCTGACAACGGTGGTGGACTGCTTGCCGCGATCACTCTGGACGGGATTCCGGAAAACCTCGCCCTCGGCGTCTCGCTGATCGGTGCCCAGCC
Source organism: Euzebyales bacterium (assembly GCA_038232815.1). GTDB lineage: Bacteria > Actinomycetota > Nitriliruptoria > Euzebyales > Euzebyaceae > Euzebya. The sequence continues at coordinate 3,865 of JBBSNE010000243.1, forward strand.
CCTGGCGGTCGCCGCGTTGTCCGAATCGATCTTTCTTTCCAATCTTCCTGAAGCGGCCGGAGGAGCGAAACGGATGGCAGATGGCGGCCGTGCGAAGGGGGCCGTCTTGGCACTGTGGGCGGTGACAGCGGTGCTGTTGTCAGCCGCCGCCCTGGCGGGCAACACCTTGCTGGCAGGCGCCCCCGAAGAGCCACTGGCCCTGATCCGTTGTTTCGCAGGCGGTGCGGTCGTCGCATCCTTGGCCACGGAGGTGTTTCCCAAGGCCTTTGAGGAGGATAGTCATCTTGCCGGCTTTGCGGCTGCGATCGGCCTGGTGATCGCGTTGGGCCTGGCGCAACTGGGCAAATGAACATGATGACCCGATCCATTCTGTTGTTCCTGTTGGCGGCGTCGGCCGAGATCGGCGGTGCGTGGTTGATCTGGCAGGGCGTGCGGCAGCAACGAGGGTTGGGTTGGATCGGCGCAGGCGTCATTGCATTGGGTGTCTACGGGTTCGTCGCCACGTTGCAACCATCCAACGAGTTCGGGCGCATCCTTGCGGCCTATGGCGGCGTCTTCGTCGCCGGATCGCTGGCATGGGGCGTCGTGATCGACGGATTTCGCCCAGACCGCTATGACCTGACCGGCGCTGTGATGTGCCTGCTCGGAGTCGCAATCATCATGTACGCCCCGCGGTAGGGCCTGTTTTTCCGGAAAGGATCCATTCATGGCCACATACGAAGTGAACGTCGACGCCGTCGCGAAGGCCCGGGACTTGATCGATGCCGATCAATACACCTTGGATTCGGACTGGTCGGAAGCGCAACCCGACCCTGATGAGGAGAACGCGGACCTGGAGCGCCACGACTACGAGCAGTATGCGCTATGGCACCTCGCGATCGATCTGCGGGCCGGAGAGGACACCAAGGGACGGTACGCCTTCCCCTACGGCGACTTCCGCCGGGTCCACCGCAGCGGCCTGATCGCGGCCAAGGGTCGGGCGGCCCAAAATGGTCATGATGCGGTGGCGGATGCCGCCGGGGATCTGTTGGACTACCTGGACCGCCAGA
>JBBSNE010000244.1:0-4900 GCA_038232815.1 Euzebyales bacterium
GGGTGATGACCTCCTGGACCTGATAGGCAAGGTCGATGTCGGTGTCCCCGATCACATCCCGCACCGGATCACACGGCGAGGCGGTCTTCCATGCATGCCACAGTCGGTCGGCGGCGACGGCGACGGCGGTCATCAGACTCCTGGGTGGCTCGAGGGTGGTGGTGACCTGGGGTCACTTTCGTCATCTTCCTGGAATCCTGCTCCGCAAGGCAACGGCTGCGGTTCGGTCAGTGGAACGCGTCGGATCGTCGGCTGCGCAAGTCGTCGGTGACGGGTAGCTGAAGGCTGAAGATCCGTTCAGCCGGTCATATCGCAGCCGTTGTGGCCACTTCGTCGTCAGGTGATGAACGTTCGCCAACCAGGTCGAGGCAGACGTCGACAATCAGGTCTTCTTGACCTCCGACCAACCCCCGACGTCCCACCTCGACCAAGATCTCACGAACATCCAGGTCATATTTCTCTGCGGCGATCTCGGCGTGGCGAAGAAAGCTTGAATAGACGCCCGCGAACCCCAACGACAGCGTTTCTCGGTCCACCCTGACGGGTCGGTCCTGCAGCGGACGAACCAGATCGTCAGCGGCATCCATCAGCGCGAACAGGTCGCACCCATGTTCCCAACCGTTCAGTTCGGCGACAGCGATGAAGGCTTCGATTGGGGTGTTGCCGGCGCCTGCACCCATACCGGCCAACGAAGCGTCCACGCGCACCGCGCCGTTTTCGACGGCCACGACAGAGTTGGCCACCCCGAGCGTCAAATTGTGATGGGCGTGGATACCGACTTCAATCCCTGGGTCCAACACCTCCCGCAAGGCCCGGATTCGTTCCGCCACCCCGGCCATGGTCAGCCGGCCACCCGAGTCGGTCACGTACACACAGTTGGCTCCGGCATCCTCCATGATGCGGGCCTGTTTGACCAGCACGTCAGCCTCAGCCATATGGGACATCATCAAAAACCCAGCCACGTCCATTCCCAGCTCTCGCGCCAGTGCAATGTGCTGGTTGGCAACATCGGCCTCGGTGCAATGGGTGGCGACCCTGACCGACCGAACCCCGAGTTGATGGGCTTGCCGCAGGTCATCCGCGGTACCGATGCCAGGCAGCAACAATGTCGTAAGCCGCGCGTGTTGCAACTCCTCAGCAGCGGCGGCAATCCATTCGTCATCGCTATGACGGCCGACGCCATAGGTCAGCGACGACCCTCCCAAGCCATCGCCATGGGCGACCTCGATGGCATCGACGCCGGCATTGTCCAGAGCACGCGCTATCTGTCGAAGATCAGCGACGCTGTAACGGTGCCGGATGGCATGCATGCCATCACGCAAGGTCACATCCTGGATGGTCAGTCTCATGGGTCAGCCTTCGGTCACAATCGACAAGCCTTGGCCGGTCGCCACTGCGGCCGCCGTCATGATGTCCAAGTTCCCTGCCCACGACGGCAGGTAATCCGCCGCCCCCTGGACCTCCAAGTACACCGTCACACGACCTTGGACGGCGTCGGCATCCACGCCATCGGGCACGGGGTCGGCAGCAGGGTCCACACGTTCGTACACGATGCGTTGTTTCAGCCGGTAACCGGGAACGTAGGCCTGCACGGACTCGACCATGGCAGCAATTGATCGCTGCAACTCGTCCTCATCGACCGCGCCGACCAGGCAGGCGACCGTATCTCGCATGACCAGCGGTGGCTCGGCCGGATTCAACACGATAATGGCCTTTCCTGCCGCCGCCCCGCCGATCGCAGCCAAGGCACTGGCAGTGGTCTGGGTGAACTCATCGATGTTGGCCCGGGTTCCCGGTCCGGCCGAACGTGAGGCGATTGATGCGACAATCTCAGCGTAGGGAACCTCGGTGACGTCGGCGATGGCAGCGACCATCGGCACGGTCGCCTGACCCCCGCACGTGACCATGTTGACATTGGGTTGGTCGCGGTTTGCGTCGCCATTGACGACGGGCACCGTGTAGGGACCGATCGCCGCTGGGGTCAAGTCGACAAGCTGTGCGGGGTGGTCGGCCAACAGCTCTGCGTTGGCCACATGGGCCGCGGCCGAGGTGGCATCGAAGATGATCTGCACCTTGCGGCCCTCAGGCATGTCGAGCAGACCTTTGACACCGTGATGGGTGGTGGCCAGCCCCATGTCAGCTGCACGCTTCAGCCCGTCGGATGTCTCATCGATGCCAACCACGACAACGGGGTCCAGCGAACCACCGACGCGGCGCAGTTTCATAAGCAGGTCGGTCCCGATATTGCCCGAGCCGACGATGGCGACAGGAACTGAAGCGGTCATCTAAAGTCCTTTGGTGACGAGGCGTTGCGCATCATGGACCTACGCAGGTAATGACACCAGCGCGTCGGTTCGGTGACCGGGACACATTTCTACTACCGCGCTACTGCAACAGGCCACGTGATCGTAGTCGTTCGATTTGCACGGCCGTGTAGCCCACCTCTGACAACACCGCATCAGTGTGTTGTCCCAGCAGGGGCGCGGGCGTTCGGACACCCCCCGGCGTGTTGCCCATCTGCACGGGAACACCTTCGACCACAGACGTTCCCGCCACAGGATGGTCGACTGGTACGTAAAAGCCACGCGCATGCAAGTGGGGGTCATCAGTCACCAGATCACGCCCATCCTGCACCGCCGCGCACGGGATGCCAATGCGCTGCAACCGGTCGACGACGCTCACTGCAGTCTGCGTCTGTGTCCAGTTGGCCAGGGCGGCATCAACTTGGTCGGCATGGGCCCGCCGTGTCGCCACATCCGCCAACGTTGGGTCATCAAGCCTGGGGTCATCAACCACGGCGACAAGTCGTTGCCACTCATTGCGAGCCCGCACGGTCAGCGCGACCCAGCGGTCCACACCCAGGGTTGGAAAGACACCATGCGGCACCCACCGTGGGTGTCGGTTGCCGATGGGTTCTGGTCGTTGTCCGTGTGCGGTCCACTCAAGCAGGCTGGTGCCCAAGTGGGCAGCCATTGCTTCCATCTGGGACAAGTCGATGTGGCGACCCTGCCCGCTCTGGCGGCGTGCCTGCAGCGCATCCAAGACTGCGAGGGCCGCATGGGTGCCGCCACGATGTCGCCATGGCCATAGATGACACCGACGACCTGGTCGGTCGCCCATCCGGTCATCGCCGTCAACCCGGAGGCCGCCGACACCGTGTCGGCATACGACACCCAGTCTCGCCACGGGCCGGTGTGGCCCATACCGGACATGCTGACGTAGATGATGTCGTCGCGAAGCCCTTGCATCGTCATGTAGTCCAGTCCCATACGCTGCATCACGCCGTAAGAGAAGTTCTCGATAACCACATCGCTGGCGGCAACCAGACGCCGCGACACCTCAATTGATTCTGAAGCGCGCAGATCCAGCGTCACTGACCGCTTGTTGCGGTTGAAGTTGTTGAAGTAGCCACTGGCGTCGGGATTGAAGTTGTCGTCCCGGGACAGGTGCATGGCCGGTGAGAACCGGGTGGGATCTTGCCGCCTCGACGATTCGATTTTGATCACGTCAGCGCCATGATCGGCCAAGATCTTGGTTGCGTACGGCCCCGCCAGCACCCAGGTCAGATCAAGCACTCGGATCCCGTCGAGGGTCGGGGCTGTCGGGCCGGGGGCGAATGATTGGCCTGTCAACTGTGCGTCGGCACCACGCGTGTCGGACAGCAACTCGTCATCGGCACCACGATCGTGAACGGTCAGCCGTGTGGGCCGGCCAGCGGCGGGCAGAAATGGCAGGCCCAGATCGATTGCGACGCGTCCATCCCCCAAGACGACTTCTTGCAGGACGTCGCGAGCAACGAGCTGTGGATTGGCGAGCAGTTCGTCGGGTGGCTGGACGGCAGCCCAGGGCAGCCGTCGGGACTGGCCCTCGGCAGCGAAGGTGTTCCGTGGCCACTGCGCAGCGAACTGCCCCACCACCCCCAAGATGTGGTCGCGGTGACGCGCGCGTTCGGAAGGGTCATCCCACCGTGGCTGCTCCAGATCCTGCGCAGCGCCGTGCTCGCCCATCCACCTGACCAGTGGCGACCACATGCGAGGCGACCCACCCAGGCCACCCGCCAGATAGCCGTCGGCGGCGATGAACAGCCGGTGGGGCACCAGCGGGTGGGTATCCCCGGGGCGGGGTCGGACCTCATCGGTGTGAATCCACGTCAACGCCCCCGCCTCAAGGCTGGCGGCCACACACTCTTGGGCCGAGACGTCGATGAACTGGCCTCGACCGGTCCGTACTCGGGCAGCGTCGCCAAGCAGTGCCCCGATCGCGGCGTTGGCGCCGGCAAGTTGTTCAGCCTGCTGGTGGGGCAGCTGCAATGGTGGGGTATCGGGATGTCCGACCTGGGCCAGCATCCCGCCGGCGGCAGCGACGGTCAGGTCGGTTGCCGCCCATCCGGCTGACGGGCCGGTGCGACCGAACGGGGTGACCGCGACGTGGACCAGGTGGGGGAACCGCCTGGCCACCTGTTCGGTGTCACTGACCTCTGCGGCAGGACGACCGTCCAGCAGGGCGTCGGCACCGTCCAACAAGACGGCCAGGGCATCCGACATCGGGTCAAACGGGGCAACGACACTCGCTTTGCCGGCGTTCCAGTGGGCGAACTGGATGGCGTCCTCGCGCAGGTGATGGTCATCTGCCGGTGGCTCGACCAGCACCACTTGGTGTCCCAATCCCACCAGCAACCTCCCGGCGAACCGGGTCCATTCACTGGTCAGCTCGACAACCCTCATGAACGCAAACCAAGTGGTCCCGGGCGGGCAAGGGTCACGTACAGGTCCTTCATCGGGCTGGTGATCATCGCACGACGACGGAACCTGCAGAGTCGCTCCCTGCTCTATCTTGCACGACCATCTCACACATTTTCAGTCTGTCCAGGAGATACGTCCATGACCGCACCCAGCCAGGA
>JBBSNE010000245.1:0-4894 GCA_038232815.1 Euzebyales bacterium
ACCACTGGAGTTGTCCCGTGCCTGGTGCAGCGCACCCACGATGCGTTCCGCCTGATCAGCCGCTTTCTTGGCCCCCGCGATCATCAGCAGCAACAAGACGACGACCAACAGCACCACCACTGCCCCGACCACGTACCCGATAAGCCATCCCATGTGCGCTGCCCTTCTGCCGTGGTGCGTAGTATATGTCTGGTTCACCTACCAAGCGCAACAGGGGCCACTACACATGTGTCTGGGTCTTGCCGGAAAGATCGTCCGTTTCGAAGATGACGACCATCACTCCGCGACGGTGGACTTCGATGGCGATCACAAGATCGTCAACACCGCGGTGGTCACCGGTGACGACGACCCACCCGGCCCCGGCGATTGGGTGTTGGTTCATCTCGGCATCGCCGTGCAACGAGTCGACCAGGCTGAGGTGATGGACACCCAATCCTCCTACGACGACTTGATGGCGGACTTCGAAGCGATCGCGTCGGGACAGGCAGACGGGGGCTCCACCCGTCTAGGTGTGTGACGCACTTACGTCGACGGACTGGCAGTCCCTAGATTCAGGCGTTCCCTACGTCCCATCTGAGGAGTCTGTTCATGCGTGGATCGTCGTGTCGTGTTGCTGTGCTGGTCTGTGTGGTGGCATTGTTGTCGTCTGCCTGCTCGACGGCCGATGAGCCCGATGCAGACCCCGACGTTGCCACCAGCCCCACGGCGGCGGCAACCGCTGCGGATGACTCGGTCACCGAGGCGACACAAGCCCCGCCCAACGCAGATGCCGACGATCAGTCCGACACCCCCTCCCCTACCAGCACCGATACCGAAACCGAACCTGCCACCGAGGACACCGGTGGCGGTGGTGGTGGAACCCTGGTGGTCGCCATCTCACAGGACCCGGGCAACCTGAACCCGGCGATCACCACCAGCGGCGGCACCCACACAGCCTCAGAGATCATCTACAACGGCTTGGTCCGCTATGACGAGAACCTCGAGATCGTGCCCGACCTTGCGGAGAGCTGGGACGTCACCGACGACGGCGCCACGTGGACGTTCAGCCTGCGCGATGACGTCGTGTGGCACGACGGCGAACCCTTCACCTCCGAGGATGTCGCGTTCACCTTCGAGGAGGCCTTGTTGCCGTTCCAGTCCCGCATGGCGGCGTCGCTGACCGGCGTGCTTGAGTCCATCGAGACGCCCGATGAGCAGACCGTCGTGTTCAACTTCAGCGAGCCCTACGGACCCCTGTTGCAACAACTCCACGTCTCTGACGCGCCGATCCTGGCCGCCCATGTCTATGAGGGGGTGGAGGACATCCAGACAGCGGACGCCAACTTGGAACCGGTCGGCACCGGGCCGTTCCGGTTCGTTTCCTACGCGCCTGACAGCGAGGTCCGGTTGGAACGCAACCCCGACTACTTCAAAGAGGGGCTGCCGTTGCTGGACGAGTTGGTGATGCAGATCATTCCCGAGGATTCGAACCAGGTCATCGCGTTGGAGGCGGGAGAGGTCGACTGGCTGTGGGGGGCGCCCGGCCCGGATCTGGAGCGGCTCGAAGCAACCGGCGACTACGAGTTCCTGCAGACTCCGTTCAATCCTGGCGGCGCCAACTGCATCATGACGGTCAGTTTCAACCTGGACCGCCCGATCTTGCAGGACCAGGCCGTCCGAACCGCGTTCGCCCATGCGTTGGACCGTGACGTCTATCTGGAGCGGATTCTGTTCGGTTCCGGGCGCGTCGCGGAGGCCCCGATCTCCTCCGGTATCCCCTTTGCCCATGCCGATGACCTGGACATGCCGACCTTTGATCCCGAACGGGCCAACACGTTGTTGGATGAGGCCGGCTGGGTCCGCGACGGCGAGGGTGTCCGCATGGCAGCGGGGGTGGAGGGGATCGAGGACGGGACGCCGTTGCAGATGAACTTCTTGTCCTTCCCCTCTTTCGCCGACTACGGCGAGGTCATGCGCCAACAACTGGCCGACGTCGGCATCGACCTGACCTTGGAACCTGCCGAGCGCGAGGCGTTCATCGAGCGGGTCTTTGTCGCCCGCGACTTTGACACCAACATCATCAGCTACTGCAACCAGACCGACCCCGAGATCGGGGTTCGCCGGATGTACATCTCCAGCAACATCCAGCCGATCCCCTTCTCCAACTCCTCCGGGTATGTCAACCCTGACGTCGATGCGTTGTTCGACCAGGCTCGCTCGCAGGTCGAGATCGAGGAGCGCGGTGACACCTACCGGGAGATCCAAGAGATCCTGGTGGAGGAGTTGCCGTACTACTGGATCGTCGAGACCGACGCCATCCGGGTGTACACCAACCGGTGCTCGGGTTTCGTCCCGTTCGGCCATTTCGCCGAAGAGGCGAGTTGTGAGGGGTGAGCGCACGGTATGTCTGGCGGCGCCTGCTGCAGGTGCTTCCGGTCGTCGCCGGCATCGTCACCGTCGGGTTCGTACTGGTCCACCTTGCGCCTGGTGACCCCGTCCTGGCCATCGCCGGGCAGGACGGCGATGCCGCCTATTACGCCGCCATGCGGGCCAAGTTCGGACTTGACCAGCCTCTGCTGACCCAGTTCGCCACTTATCTGGGCAACGTGATCCGCGGCGATCTGGGCACGTCGGTGGCCCAGGGGCGGCAGGTCACCACGTTGATCGCCGAACGGCTGCCGGCCACGTTGTTGTTGACCGTCACCGCCTTGGTCGTCTCCAGCATTTCGGGCGTGATCATCGGCGTGTTCACCGCCAGAAGACATCAGCAGACGGCCGACACCGCGGTGTCCGTCCTCTTGTTGACCACCTATGCCGCGCCGGTGTTCTGGCTGGGGCAGTTGTCGTTGATCGTGTTGGCCTTGTGGCTGGATCTGTTCCCGGTCCAGGGGATGGTGTCAGCGCGAAGCAGCGCGACCGGACTGTCACGATATATCGACATCGGCTGGCATCTGGTGCTTCCCGTGAGCGTGTTGGCCGCGAAGGAGACCGCGGTGGTGGCGCGGTTGTTGCGTCCGGCCCTGGTCGAGCAACTGGCGTTGCCCTACGCCCGTACCGCACGGGCAAAGGGGCTGACGACACGCCGGATCGTCTGGGTCCATGCGCTGCGTCGGGCGCTGTTGCCGGCGGTCTCGATCGTCGGGGCCCGCGTCGGCCATCTGTTCGCGGGTACGGTGATCGTCGAGATCATCTTCGGCTGGCCCGGCATCGGACGGTTGCTGTTGACCGCCATACAGTCGCGAGACCACCCGGTCCTGTTGGGTTTGTTCCTGCTGATCGCCTTCTCGGTGATCATCGCCAACCTGATCACGGATTTTGTCTACACCCTGTTGGATCCACGGATCACCTATGCCTAGGCAGGCGGAACGGAATGCGGGTCGGGGTGCGCAATGGCTGGGGGCAGCCCTCCTGCTGGTGATCGGCGTGTGCGCCTTCTTGGCGCCTCTGATCGCCCCGACCGACCCGTTCGCACTGGACGCACCGGTCTTGCAGTCACCATCGCCAGCGTTTCCGATGGGCACCGACGACCTGGGTCGCGATGTGTTCAGCGCCGTGGTCCATGGCGCCCGTGCCTCCAGTGTGATGGCGTTGGGATCTGCGGCGCTGATCGGGTTGGTCGGCATCGCGGTCGGCATCGTCTCGGGCTACCTGGGGCGGTGGGTTGACGACGGCCTGATGCGGCTGACCGAACTGGTCCAGGTGCTTCCCCGGTTTTTCCTTGCGATCGTCGTGGTGGCGCTGTTCGGACCCGGCTTGGATCGCATCATCGTCGTGTTGGGCATCACGTCGTGGCCCCCGCTGGCCCGGATCGTCCGGGCTGAGGTGTTGTCCATGCGCTCCCAGGAGTACATCGACAGCGCACGGGCCCTGGGGGCTCGAACCGGCCGCATTTTGTGGTATCACCTGCTTCCCGGTGTGGTGCCCGGGGCGGCGGCTTACCTGTCGTTGGCGGTCGCCCAGGTCCTGTTGATCGAGGCCAGCCTGGGGTTCATCGGGTTGAGCGATCCGACGGTGATGTCATGGGGGCTGCTGGTCGGCAACGCGAGAGATTTCATCCGGTCGGCGTGGTGGTTGGCCATGTTCCCCGGAGCGGCGATCGCCATCGCGGTGTTGGGACTGAACCTGGTCGCCGACGGGGTGGTCGCCCGTCTCACCCGTCGCGGCGGCTCGGGGGTGGCCGTCAGCACCCGGTCATCCCACAGCGCTGCGTAACTCGGTGATGATGCGCCGGACCTCTTCAACGGCAACATCCACTGCAGCCGTCACCTCCGGCGACATCGTCGTGCCCATGCTGGTCGCGTCGACTGGTTGGCAGCCGATCAGCATGAAGATCGGTGGCAGGACACCAAGCGCGCGAGCCAGCATGAAGGCTCGTTCTGGCTTTGCGTAATGCATGTCGGCAAGAAAGTCCGCTCGTTTGATCAGCGGCATCTGTGTGACATCGGCCACCTCTGGCTGGATGACCATGACGGTACCGGGGGGCCGTCCCTGGTCGCTTGCATCGACCACCAGCAATGCGTCCACCGGATCCATCAACTCTTGGACCAGGTGGATGCCACCGATGCCCGTTTCGATCACCTTGACGCGGTCGCCGAGGTCGTGGTCGGCCAAGCGTTCGACCACCCGCACGCCAAACGCGTCATCACAACGCAGGACGTTGCCCACCCCCGCCACGAGCACCGTCATGGGCCGGCTCGGCCGGGCCGGCTGAGGTGTTGTCAGGACGTACGGACCTTCGTCAAGGCGTAGTCGACCAGCGTGTCGTTCAGTTCGACCCCGTGTTTGGACTTCGCGTGGTCGGCGACCTTACGAACCAACTCGTCTTTGTCATCGGCAGTCGTTTTTGCGCGGCAGTCGACGCCGACGTCTGCGCAACGAAACTCAAGGGCCATCGGGGTTTCCTCCAAGACAGGTG
>JBBSNE010000246.1:0-4873 GCA_038232815.1 Euzebyales bacterium
CCGGCCTCAAGCTTGCCGTCGTACTCCTGGGCCAACTCGCCCAGCGTGTCGCTGACGGTGATGCCCACCGGATACGGCTCGGTCCCCTCCTCCCGCCATGCCCGGACCTTGTCACGACGCAGGTCCATCAACTCTGCAAGGTGGCCTTCGTCGAAAGCCTGCGGGCCAGGGTCAGAGGTGTCGCTCATCGCGACGAAAGGCTAGCGGGTGGCCGCCCGGGCGATCTCCACAGTGGGACCGACGCCCAGACGGACGTCCTCGCCATCGCACGACACCACGCCCCAGGTGTCAGCGGCAGTCTGCTGCACGACCTGTTCAGTTCCCTCCGGCGTGCCCGCGGGCCCTCCGGCCGTGGCCGACCACCATTGACCGACCGGGTCACACAGGCCCTCGCCGGCCAGCACCATGGCGATCGCAGAGTCGTCCCCTGAGGTCCACAGCGTCACCTCTCCCCCGCGCCAGGGCGCAACCGCCGCCGTCGGATCGGGAAGGGCCAAGGATTCATCCCCCGCGGGTGCTCCGAACAACCAGCTCAGCGGGGCGGCGCCGAAGGTCCGTGTCTCGTGACGCTCATACCCCTCGGGGCCGGATGGGTCGGGGACGTCCACTGCGTCCTCGGTCTGGCCGGGGAACAAGATCTGGTGCGACGTGGACGGCGGCTGCCCGACGGCCTGATTCACCGCGTCCCAACCCCCCTGCCCGTAGAGCCCGCAAACATAGGTCGGGCCGGCGATGTAGGGGAAGGTGAGGTTCTGGGCGATGTAGTAGGGCACCTCGTCAAGACCCTGGTCCAGGTTGGCCCCAAGCTCTGCCAACAGCGCCATCGGGTCCATGGCTGACATCTGAAACTGCGTCTGCAGGGCCACCGCACTGCCCTCCACCGTCGCCAGGGCGGCAAGGGCGGCGTCCTCATCGGTCCCGTACTCATCCAGTGGAGGCAGGCCGACGGTTGCGTCGACCAAGGCATGCTCCAATTCGTGGGCCAGTGCGATCAGGCCGAACGCGCCCAGCTCTGCATTCGGGTCATCGGCACGGACCACCAGTTCCTTGGTTTCGTCGTCGTAGTACCCGGCCACCTGGTCGCCCAGCAACTCGGTCTGGGTCTGGATCAGGTCCAGGTCAGCGGGGATGGCGCCCAACCCGGCCAAAATACGTTGGTCCAGATCCGCCTCGTCGGCAGGATATTCCTCTGTGATTTCTTGGTTGAAGAAGGACCTGATCTCTTCACTTGACTTGATGGTCGGCGTGATCATTTCGGGGAAGTCCTGACCCCGTAGGTCTTCAACCGCCTCCGTGGCATCGGCAAACTGCTGTTGGAGGCTGTTCCCGGCTACGTCGGGAAGATCCTCGATCCCTGTGATGCAGTCGTCGACTTGAGGCGCGTCCCCGATACCGCCGAGCATGTCCTCAAGACCGCCTTCGCCGAACAACTCTCCCAACCCGCCCTGCCCCAGAAGGTCCTCAAGTCCGCCTTCGCCCAGTAGATCCTCCAGCCCCCCTTCACCGAACAGGTCTTCCAGCCCACCCTGTCCCTGCTCCGGCGCGCCCTCCTCTGGCTCCGGTGCGTCCTCCTCGGGCTCCGGTTCTTCGGGGCGCTCCTCCAAAGCCTGTTGCAGATCTGCGATCCGGGCGGCGTCGTCCTCAGACTGGTCACGCAGTTCGGCCATGGTGTCGCGACTGCTGGCCAGGCGCCTGCTTTGCACCACCGCCACGGTTCCTGTCGCCGCCAGGGCGATGACCAGCAACACAATGGCGATCAACAGACCAATTGATCGCCGCTTCTCAGGCCGCACAGGCGCCGGAGGGGGTGGGGGCGGGAGAATGTGGCTCACTGCCAATCACAGTAGCCAAATGTGACCAGGCGCAACGAAGCTATGCACAACCTTGACCCACTTTTACTCCGTGTTGCGCTGCCAGATGATCTGCAGGCCGTCAAGCGTCAGCCACGGTTCGTATTGCTTGATGGTATGACACTGGTCGACGATCGCTTCGGCCAGCCCTCCTGTTGCGACCACGATGGGGTTGGTGTGTCCGCTTTCCTGTAGGGATTCAATGATCTCCTGGACGATGCGGTCGACCTGACCCGCGAAGCCGAACACCGCCCCGGACTGCATCGCCTCGATGGTGTTGCGTCCGATGGCGGTTCGGGGCGCCCGCAGTTCGAACTTGGGCAGTTGCGCCCCGCGGGCAGTCAGCGCCTCCATCGACATCATGACGCCCGGGGCGATGGCCCCGCCGATGAACTCCCCCTTCTCGGTGTAGACGTCGAAGTTGGTGGAGGTTCCGAAGTCCACGACCACCCCGGGCCCCCCGAAACGGTGGTGGGCGCCGATCGCGTTGACCAGGCGGTCCGCCCCCACCTCTTTGGGGTTGTCCATGTTGATCCCGAACCCCGTCTTGATGCCCGGTCGCACCACGATCGGGGCGAAGGGAAAGTATCGGTCGGTCATCTCGGCCAGCCGCTCGGTCACCGACGGGACCACTGAGGACAGGACCATCCCATGGACGTTTTTGGAGAACGACAGGTTCTGAAAGGCCATGAAGCCTTGGAACAGCAGGGCCCATTCGTCTGCGGTGCGGGCCGCTTCGGTGGAGACGCGCCAGTGTTCGATCAGGTCGGCCCCCTCATACACCCCGATGACGGTGGTCGAGTTTCCGACATCAACCGCCAGCAGCATCGTGGCGTCCTTCCTGTTGAGGGGGCAATGACACCGTGTCGATCAACCGGGTGTCACCCACATAGGCTGCCACCACGGCCTGGGCCTGGCCGGTATGTCGACCTTTGAGGGGTGTCAACGTCACCGGGTCGATGATCTCTGCGTAATCGAGTTCGATTCCCGACGCGTCGCCCAATCTTGTCTGCAGCCACGCCCGGTTGCCGGTCGCATCGCCGTCCCAGCGGTGGATCAGATCCGTCAACGAACGGGACAGCGCCAGGGCTCGGGCCCGTTGTGGATCTGACAGATACGTATTACGGCTTGACATGGCCAACCCGTCCGGTTCGCGAATGAGCGGACAGGTGATGACGTGCACGTCCATGTTCAGGTCGTCGACCATCTGGCGGATGATGGCCTGCTGTTGAAAATCCTTTTGACCCAAGTAGGCCCGGTCAGGCACCACGGAGTTGAACAACTTGGTGACGATGGTGGTGACGCCGTCGAAGTGAGTGGGTCGTGTGGCTGCTTCAAGTCCATCAGTCAACGCAGCGACGTGGACCCTCGTCAGCGCGTGGGCGGGGGTGAAGGTGGCGGGGTCGGGGTGAAACACGACATCAACCCCTGCGGCGCCCAACAGATCCAAGTCGGCGTTCAGGTCGCGGGGATACGACGCCAGATCTTCGCTGGGGGCGAACTGCAGCGGGTTCACGAATATCGACACCACGACGACGTCGTCGTGGTCCTGTGCGGTCTGTACCAGGGACAGATGCCCGGCGTGTAGCGCGCCCATCGTGGGCACCAGGCCGATGGTGTGCCCCTGCGCGCGATGTTCCGCGACGAACTTCCGTACGTCGGGCACGGTACGGGCCAGACGGGGGCGGGGGGATTCCACTACCTGCACTTAGAGATCAGCCCCTCAACTCGTCCAACACGGTGCGCACCTTGGTTTGACCGGCAGCGTCCAGTCCTGCCCGTGCCGCCTGGGACACAAGCAGATCGCACAGGGCGAGGTAGGTTGCCACCGCTTCCGGGAAGGAGTCCTGTAGTTCCGTCAGATGGCGGTCAAGCGTCCCGGCATCGCCCCGACGGACTGGGCCGGTCAGCGCCTGCACACCCTCCTCGGCCGCCCCCAGCGCGGATGCCTCTATCAACGGGCGCAGGAATTCGGTGGGGTTGGCCACGCCCGCACCCAACAGCAGATCGCGAGCCAACGTCACCACGGCCGCTGTGCCGTTTGAACCCACCGTCAACGCGGCGTGATACAGCGCTCGGTTCCTTTCGGCCACGGGGACCGGCTCGCCGGCCAGATCACGTATCAGTTGTTCGGCCCAGAACCTGTCATCGTGGTCAGCGGTAACCGCCCAGGACGTGCCGACCAAGTGCTCCGCGCCCGAACTCGGATCGGGAAATGTCATCGCCGGATGGCACGCGGCCACCCGGGCGCCGGCGGCCCGGGCGACCCCCAGCACGTCAAGTCCGTACCCTCCGCTGGTATGGACCCAGCGCTGCCCGGGGGCAATGGTGTCCGCCTGGGCAGCGGACCGGACGACGTGGGCGATCTGATCATCCACCGTCGTGACAACGACCAGGTCCACCCCGACCGGCGCGTGTGACACGTCGACGGTCCGTGCGGCCGGAACCAATCGGGCAAACCGGGCCAGTGACGCAGAGGCAGGATTCCTGCCGGCCACGACGCCCACGTCATGGCCCGCGCGAAGAAGACCCAATGCCATCGCACGGCCCACCCGGCCGGGTCCGATGATGGCGACGCGACTCATCTGGGGGCGCCGCCGACGTCCGGCGGGCCTGCCGGCAGCGGAGTCAGCGACACCTGTCGACCGATTGCCTGCACCCCCTCGATCGGGGCCAGACCGGCAATCACCGTCGCCAGCGTGCGACCGTCTGGTAGACGCCAGCCCGGGGCGACCTCCAGCAGGGGCACCATGACGAAGGCGCGGTTGATGAGTTGGGGGTGCGGCACGGCCAGTGTCTTGGTTGCGATCCGCCGATCGCCGTACAACAAAACGTCGATGTCGATGGTGCGAGGACCCCATCGAATCGTGCGGACGCGACCCAGGGCGGTTTCGACCGCTCGGCAGAGACGCAGCAGAGGCAGGGGCGCCAGGTCGGTCAGGATCCGTACGGCGATGTTGTAGAAGTTGTCCGTCGACGGACCGACGGGGTCGGTTTCATACACGCTGGAGATGTCCTGCACG
>JBBSNE010000247.1:0-4861 GCA_038232815.1 Euzebyales bacterium
CGTGTGTTTTGGCCCCAGAACCCACATCCTCCGTGGCGTCGCGTACATGGTGCGAGCCCGCCAGCCCACCTGACCGGCGCCACGGACCCAACCTGCTAACCAACATCACAAGAAAGGAGGTGAACATCTATGTTGATTGCCGAAGCCTTGCGTGAACGGGCCGACGCTCAGCGTCAGCTGGCCGGTTTGCATGACCGGATCAGTGCCAGCGCCCGGCACACCGAGGGCGAAGAGCCCACCGAGGACGCCAGCGCACTGCTGGCCGAAGCCGAGGATCTGATCGACCACCTGGCCCATTTGATCGCCACGATCAACCAGACCAACCTGGCGAGCCAGATGCCCGACGGGCGGACCAGGTCGCCCGTGACGTCCGGACCCTCGACATCGCAATCCAGCAGATCAACGTCACCACCGAGCTGGCGTAAGCCCAACGGTGGTGACCACATAATGCAGACGGTGGCCGGAGCAGGTACCGGTAGACCAGCGGCAGATGGGGCGGACGCAATCCTGGCTAGCGCCATTCGACTGTGGATCGAAGCCCGACGGCGGGTGAGTACCTCACCCTTCAGCCGTCACCGCGCACACGCGCACCGGGCATGGGGCATCAGTCATCACCACGCGTCGACCACCAGCCGCATCAGTCCACCGCGAGGGTGGGTGAGGGGCACCCGGCCACCGTCTGCAACCACCTCGGGATGGGGCGGCTTGTGCGAGAATGCCCGTCATGAGCTACGACCGTGCCACCCACCACATGAACACCGATCACGCCGACGCCTTGGTCGACATCGCCCAGGCCTACGGGTCGGTGCCGGACGCGACGGCGGCCAAGGTCGTGCTGATGGAGGACTCTGGCATGGACCTTGAGGTGTCCGTCGAGGACGGGGCCGACCGCCACACCCGCGTGCCGTTCAACCCGCCGATCACCGACGGCAACGTCCGCGAGTACCTGAGGGACCTTGCCGAACAGGCCAGTGTGGCGTTGGGCAAGAACTGAGCAACCCGCATGGCTAGCGTTGGCCAAGAAGTTTCCGCGGAAACACCCTCACGTGGAGGGAGGGGCGGTCGGCTCAGATCGCGGCCGGGTCCTCGTCGTGTTGAGCGCCCAACGCGTGCAGGGCGGTTTCCAGCACGGCCATCACCGTGACGGTGTCCTCCAGCGGCATGGTCGGGCTTTCCGTCAGGCCCGCAGCAACGCAGCGGTGCACCTCCTCCAGCTCGTGGGCATAACCGGTCCCGGTGGAGGGAAGCTCGATCTCCTTGGTTTCGGTCGTGCTTCGGTCAGCCACGGGCCCGTGCACCACCAGCCGGGTCGCGTGATGAAAGGGAGGAGGAACCTCGATCCACCCGTCGGTCCCGAAGATCGCCGCCCGTCCCGGTAACGGGGACAGCAACGAGCAACTCCCCACGCCGTGCCGCCCGTCGTCTCCCCGCCACAACACCGTCGACTCCGCGTCCACCCCGTTGGGACCAAGAGAACCAGCCACCTCAATCGACTCTGGCTGGCCCCCCAGGATCATCTGCAGCCATGACACCGGGTAGACCCCCAGGTCCAGCAGGGCCCCGCCGCCCTGGGCCCAGTCCCACAAACGGTCGGACTCGTCGAACGGGGCCTTTAAACCCAGGTCGGCGCGGACCGTGCGGACCTCGCCGATGGCGCCTTCGGCGATCAACTCACGGGTGCGGACCACAGCCGGTTGGAACCGGGTCCACATCGCTTCCATCACGAAGACTCCTTTGGCGCGGGCGGCCTCGACGACCTGCTGGGTCCCCGCCAGCGTGGTGGTGAAGGCCTTCTCGACCAGCAGGTGTTTGCCCGCCTCGATACCCGCTAGCGCGATGCCGTAGTGCTGGCGATGGGGAGTGGCGATGTACACGACGTCCACGTCATCATCGGCCAACAACTCGGTGTAGGAGTCATAGCTGACCGGCGCCCCGTACCGCTCGGCGAAATCCTTGGCCCGTTCGCCACTACGTGAGGCAACCGCGTGCAGCACCCCGCCCGGCACCTGGGCCAGGTCGCTCATCACCCCTTCAGCGATTCGGCCCGGGCCGATCACGCCCCAGCGGACGTCACGGTCGGTGATTGGCTCATAGGGTTCCACGACAGACATGGCCACGGAGTCTGTCAGAGATCGCCCGGCCGGGTGGCCCTATCGATCAGAGCCCGTCACTGAATCAACCCGTCAGCCGATCAGCACGGGCCGAGCCTCGCGCAGGGTCAGATCGACGTTGTAGATCGGGGTGCCGGGTTCCATCCGCCGCCCGCCGTGCGACAACGACCCTGCGTCCAGTGGGGCGAAGCCGATGTCGCGGATCAGCTCGGCCACGACGTGGTTGGCCCCGGCGTCGTCCCCGGCCAACGGGATCACCCGCCGGTCTTCCTCCTCCTTGTCGGTGTCACCAAGGTCGGCGAGGTGCTGGAACCAGATCGTGTTGAAGGCTTTCACGACGCGGGACGCGGACAGGTGGTCGGCGACCCATTCGGTCTGGGTCATCCCGTCGAAAGCGATCTGGCCGTCCCGGTCGGGGTAGTAGTTGGAGGCCGAGATGACGATCTTGTCGGCGAACGGGGCGGCGGGAAGGTCGGGGATGGCCTTCATGGGGACGGCTTCGATGGCGACCTGCCCGAACTGGGCGGCCTCCTCGATTGTCCCTGCGGTGATCGAGGGTTGGCCGTCGACAAGGTCGCTCAGGGTCTGCGGCCCTCGGCTGTTGGCGATCGTGACGGTGTGGCCGGCATTAGCCAGCAGGCGGGCCAGGGTGCCGCCGATGTTGCCGGCGCCGATGATTCCGATGTCCAAGGTGTCCTCCGGGGCGGTGCATGGGTGAGACTTCGCGCAACCACGGCAACGGAGGGAACATTCCCGCGGTCGCTAGGTCATGCTCAGGCGGACTCAAGAATGTTGGAGGTGTTCTTCAGCGTCTGGTCCAGCCCTTCGTTCACGTCGTCTTCTTCGGAGCGCTTGGTGTGCATCGACATCACGACCTCGCTCGAAGAACCATCGGCCGAAGAGACCATCAATTGCCCGTGGTAGTCGTTCTCCCCCTCTGATCCCCACTCGATCTTGCGAGCTTCGTCGTCAACGCGGAACCAGGCCTCGCCGTGGACCGTCCTGGTTTCGCCGTTCCCGGTGTCGATGACCGCGGTCGTCTTGACGGATTCGCCTTCACCCGGCTCGGCGTCGGTCATCTGGTCCATGTACTCGGGAAGGTTGGCGATGTCGGATACGTAGTCGAAGACGCGATTGGCGTCGGCGTCGATGGTGAGGGTGCGTTCAAAGGTGGCCATGGGGTCTCCTGTGTCGGTGGCGCCGTTGGCATACCCAGAGCGCCGGTTGGGCAAGCGTGACCGGGGAGGGGGCACCTCGATGCCTAGAAACTTCCTTTGAACAAGACGCTGTCAACGTTTGATGGCGCAACTGCCAGAAGCCGCCCGATGCTCCAAAAACCCGCTGGGCTACTGGCCACAACCGGCACCCCATACTCTTGCTCGAGCTCTCCAAGCAGGCCCAGAGTGTCAAGTGCCCCGCAGGAGATCAAGATCCCGTCAAAGCTGCGGTCGTGTTGCTGGGCTGACACGACGACCCGCTCGCAGACGTCGGTGACAGCCGACGTGGGAATTCGCTGTGCGGCGCCTGTGTCCACCACCCCCATGCCTGCCATTCCGACCGGAGCAAACCCGGAACTCAGAAGGAACCGATTCAAACGGTCGTTCACCTGGTCGGTATAGGCGGTGGCGACAACCGGCCGCAGACATTCGACAGCGTTCAAGGCTTCGACGATCGAGGTGCTCATTGTGGTCACCGGACGCCCACCGCTGGCAGCAGCCATGATGTCGGTCAATTGGGAGTTGAACGGAACCCCTTTGTAAAAGCTCAAGGACGTCCCCATGAGCGAGACTGCTTCAGCGCCTTGTTGAACAAGCAACTCGGTCAGTTCTCCGACCTTGTCGATCACCGCGTCGTAACCGGCGATGGACATTCCAGCAAGGCCAAGCCCTGCGCCGATGAATTGCAGGCGGTCACCAAACATCTCAGGGCCGTGAACCGGCACACGGCCATGGGCAGGAGGAACGATCAGTCCGGCAACCGGCGAACTCGTCACGACCGCCCCGTTGAGTCAGTTGAGGAACCGTTGGCCCCCCCTGAAAGACCGGCCAACAGACGGTCCACCGTATTCACCGTGGGGGTTTTCACTCCGACACGTTCTCCTGCTCGACGCACCGCACCGTACAACCCATCATGTTCCAACATCCGTCCTTCACGACGATCCTGCAGCATCGATGGAACGACATCGGGGGGCATCGCATCCAAACCGCGTATGAAGTCTTGTACATCCCCTGGTCCAAGGTCGGCCCCGCAAGCTGACGCCACGGCCCAGGACTCTTGAAGCAAGTCATGCATGACCTGCCGGATGGCTGACGTGGATAAGACTTCCGTCGACCGGTCGGTCAACGCGGTCAGGCCGTTCGAAACGACGTTCAATCCGAGTTTGCGCCAGCGGTCCGTGACAAACGAACTGCGAATGGCGACGTCAATGGGTGTCTTTGCGTACAGCCTTGCGATGATCTCGGATGACTGTCCGGGAGGAAGGATCAAACGGGCCTGCGCATCATGGCGGGCGACCCCGATGTCAAGACGCTCGATGGCGCAGTACACGATTGAAGGCACGGAGACACCGGCTGGGCTGACCGCGGCTATCAGGTCTTCGCCATCCAGGCCGTTTTGCAGGGATACGACGACAGTCTTGGGTCCGCACCATCGCTGTAGCCACGGTCGGGTGGAGGCGATCTGGTGCAATTTGACGGTGACCAGCACCACGTCCATCGGCCCTTGCGGTGACATCTCGGGATCGGTGTACA
>JBBSNE010000248.1:0-4854 GCA_038232815.1 Euzebyales bacterium
AGCTCGCGGCGAAGTCGTCGGTCTGGCGTTCGGGGCGGGACAGGTTGATGCCAAGTTCCTCGGCTGCCCGGAAGGCGTCCTCGTCAGAGTCCTTGAACTGGATCTCCTCACCGCTGGCGCTCAGCACCTCAACATTCAGACACAGCGACTGCATCTCTTTCACCAGCACCTTGAACGATTCGGGGATACCGGGTTCGGGGATGTTCTCGCCCTTGACGATGGCCTCATAGACCTTGACACGGCCGATGACGTCGTCGGACTTGACCGTCAACAGCTCCTGCAGGGCGTAGGCGGCGCCGTACGCCTCCAGGGCCCAGACCTCCATCTCACCGAAGCGCTGGCCGCCGAACTGTGCCTTACCGCCCAACGGTTGCTGGGTGATCATCGAGTAGGGACCGGTGCTGCGGGCGTGGATCTTGTCGTCCACCAGATGCAGCAGCTTCAGGATGTACATGTAGCCGACGGTGATGGGCTGGTCGATCGGTTCGCCAGAGCGTCCGTCGAACACTTGGGCCTTACCGGCACGGCCGACGATGCGCTCGCCACCGGCACCTTCTTTGGTGTTCTCCAGCAGGTCCTGCAGTTCGTCCTCACGACAACCGTCAAAGACCGGTGTCGCAAACTTTTGCGGCTCGGCGTCCAACATGTCGTCGCCCCAGCCCATGCGGTCGAACCACTCGGGCTTTTTGTCGAAGCGCCAGCCGTTTGACGCGACCCAGCCCAAGTGGGTCTCCAACACCTGTCCGATGTTCATCCGCGACGGCACGCCCAGCGGGTTCAACACCACGTCGACGGGGGTCCCGTCGGCCAAGAACGGCATGTCCTCGATCGGCAGGATCGTCGAGATGACGCCCTTGTTGCCGTGGCGCCCGGCCAGTTTGTCGCCGTCAGAGATCTTCCGCTTCTGTGCCACGTAGACCCGAACCAGGTCGTTGACCCCCGGCTGCATCTCGTCGCCGTCGTCCCGTGATTGGGTACGGACGCCGATGACGATGCCGGTGTCGCCGTGTGGGACCTTCAGGGAGGTGTCGCGAACCTCTCGCGCCTTCTCACCGAAGATGGCCCGCAGCAGGCGTTCCTCCGGGGTCAGTTCGGTCTCACCCTTCGGGGTGACCTTGCCGACCAGGATGTCGCCGGGGTTGACCTCGGCGCCGATGCGGATGATGCCGCGTTCATCCAGGTGAGCCAGGACATCTTCGCTGACGTTGGGGATGTCCCTGGTGATCTCCTCGGCGCCCAACTTGGTGTCACGCGCATCCACCTCGAACTTCTCGATGTGGATGGAGGTCAGCACGTCTTCTTTGACCAGGCGTTCGCTGAGGATGATCGCGTCCTCGTAGTTGAAGCCCTCCCAGGTCATGAACGCAACCAGCAGGTTCTGGCCCAATGCCATCTCACCGGTGTCGGTGCAGGGGCCGTCGGCGATGACCTGCCCGGGCAGAACCTCATCGCCCTCATCCACCAGGGGCTTTTGGTTGTAACAGGTGCCTTGGTTCGTGCGTTCGAACTTGTTGAGGAACTGCTTCTCCAGGGTCCCTTCAGGCGTCTTCAGGATGATGCGGTCCGCGGCCACCTCGACCACGGTTCCGCCCTGATCGCTGATGACGACGTCGCCGGCGTCCCGTGCGGCCTTGGACTCAAGTCCGGTGCCGACATAGGGGCTGTCGCTGCGCAGCAAGGGCACGGCCTGACGCTGCATGTTGGTCCCCATCAGGGCCCGGTTGGCGTCGTCATGCTCCAGGAAGGGGATCAGCGCTGCCGCAACCGACACGATCTGGCGTGGGCTGACGTCCATGTACTGGACTTGCTGTGCCGGAATCTCACGCGGGGAACCGCCGGGCAAACGGACCAGCACACGGTCGTTCACGAAGGCGCTGCCGTCGTCCAAAGGCGCGTTTGCCTGCGCGATGTTGTAGCGGTCCTCTTCATCGGCGGTCAGGTAGTCGATCTGGTCGGTGACTACCCCGTCGGTGACCTTGCGGTAGGGCGTCTGGATGAACCCGAACTCGTTCAGTCGTGCGTAGGTGGCCAGCGACCCGATCAGACCGATGTTCGGTCCTTCAGGCGTTTCGATGGGGCACATACGACCGTAGTGGGACGGGTGGACGTCACGGACTTCGAAGCCAGCGCGCTCACGCGACAGCCCGCCTGGGCCGAGTGCGGAAAGACGCCGTTTGTGCGTCAAACCGGTCAACGGGTTGGTCTGGTCCATGAACTGGCTCAGTTGGCTCGCGCCGAAGAACTCCTTCAGGCTGGCCACCACCGGACGGATGTTGATCAACGTCTGCGGCGTGATCGTCTCAATGTCCTGGGTCGTCATGCGCTCACGCACGACCCGCTCCATCCGGGACAGGCCGATACGGATCTGATTTTGGATCAGCTCACCGACACTGCGCAAACGACGGTTGCCGAAGTGGTCGATGTCGTCGGTGTGGTACCGCGGTTGTCCGTTGTCGTCGGTGACACCGGTGGCCAGGCCCAGCAGGTAGTGCATGGTCGCAAGCACGTCCTCCTTGGTCAGGACGTGGGCGACGGGGGTGGACTCCTCACCGGGAATGGCGACACCGCGGACGTCCCGCTTGTCAGCGTCGTCTGCGGCCAGCAGGCGCTCGGGGGTGGGGTCGTCCTGGCGCGGCTTGGCTTCGTCGGAGGTGCGCAGGCCCAGATAGACCTGCTCCTCACCCAGTTTCTTGTTGACCTTGTAACGGCCGACCTTGGCCAGGTCGTAGCGCTTGCCGTTGAAGAAGTAGTTGATCATCAACTGACCAGCGGAATCCGGGGTCGGCGGTTCGCCCGGACGCAGCTTGCGATAGATGTCCATCAACGCATCGGCGGGCGTGGCGATGTTGTCCTTTGCCAGGGTGCGGTCAAGGATCTCGCGGATCTCCTGATGCGATTCATCCAGGCTGTCGGGGTCGCCCAAGACCCCGAAGAACTCTCGGATCTCGTCGTCGCTCACCGGCTCGTCAAGGACTTCCTTGGGGGCCAGTTCGTACCCTTTAGTTTCGGCGTTGAAGACGATGGCCTTCAAGGCGCGGTACAGCACGCTCATGTGCTGGCGGCGCTTGCGGTCCACCCGGACGCCAGCAAACCCACGCTTGTCGATCTCGAACTCAAGCCACGCGCCCCGGGAGGGGATGATCTTGCAGCCGTACACATCGCGGCCGGTGGTCTTGTCGATGTCAAAGTCGAAGTAGACACCGGGGGAGCGCACCAACTGGCTGACCACGATCCGTTCGGTCCCGTTGATGATGAACGTGCCCTTTTCGGTCATCATCGGGAAGTCACCCATGAAGACCTTCTGCTGCTTGATCTCACCGGTCTGAGCATTGACGAACTCGGCGGTGACGAACATCGGCGCGGAGTAGGTCAGGTCCTTCTCACGGCACTCTTCGGTGGAGTGCTTCGGTGCCTCGAACTGATGCTCGGTCAACGACAGGGCCATCTGCCCCGTGAAGTCCTCGATGGGGCTTAGTTCAGTCAGCACCTCCCCAAGACCTCGCTGCTTCAACCAGTCGAAGCTGTCGCGCTGGATGGCGACAAGGTCCAGGTCGTCGATGGGCAGGGGTTCGTCGATCTTGGCGAACGACAGGCGAGACGCGATTGAGGGCGAGGGCGTCGACAAGGCTGCTCCTTCTGGTGCAGAGTGGCTGAGTGCCGGGTGGTGTGTGTGGTCTTGGTGTGCCGAAGGCTTGTGCAAGGTGCGCAGATGCAACGGTCACGAGGTCACGCGATCGGTCTGAGGCCGAATCGATCAAGAGTGCCAGTCGGTGGTCTACAGCCGCCAAGCACGACCGGCGCTTCGCCGGCAGACGGTCCCGTGGTTGGGGAAGCTGTCGGGGAACCGGTTATCAGAGGATGGCAAAGCGCAGCGCAAGACTCGCTCGCGCTGCGTTTGGGTTGGTTCCGTCCCCGGGGCGGGACGATTGCGGTTGCTCGTGACGACTCCCTCGTCCCGTGCGAAACGTATTAGTGTGCAGGACGGAAGACTACCCGTCAAGGGCAGTTTTGCAACGTCGTGCGCAGGTATGGCGGGCTACTTCAGTTCGACGCTGGCGCCGACGCCTTCCAGAGCCTCTTTGGCCTTGTGGGCCTCTTCTTTGTCCACGCCCTCCAGCACCGGCTTGGGGGCGCTGTCGACCAGTTCCTTGGCTTCCTTCAGGCCCAAGCTGGTCAGTGCGCGGACTTCCTTGATGACCTGGATCTTCTTCTCACCGGCGCCGGTCAAGACGACGTCGAAGGAGTCCTGCTCCTCTTCGGCTGCGGCGTCCCCGCCACCCGCACCGGCGGCCATCATGGCCATGGGGGCGGCAGCCTGGACGTCGAAGTGCTCCTTGAACTGGTCGCGAAAGTCTTTCAACTCGAGGAGGGTCATCTCCTCAAACGTGGTGATCAGGTCTTCTACGGCGATCTTTGCCATGTCGTGTGCTCCTTGCGGGGGTTCGGGTTTGGGGGTTATTCGGACTTTTTGTCGACCAGAGCGGTCAGCAGACCGTCGGTTTCGCTGAGCAGGTCATCAGCCATGCGGGGGAAGTACGCCAACATGGTCTCGAACATTCCGACCATGCTTGCCAGCAGTTCCTCAGAGGACTCCAGGTCGGCAAGCTTCATCGCCTCGTCGGCGTCCATGAACTGGCCCTCGAAGATCGCCCCCTTGACTACGAGTTCGGGGTGATCCTTGGCGAATGCCTTCAACGCCTTGGCCGTCCCGGCGATGTCGGACCCGCTGTAGGCCAAGGCCGTCGGACCGGTCAGCGTCTCGAAGGGGACGTCGTAGCCCAGGTCGGCGGCGGCGCGGCGAATCAAGGTGTTCTTTGCGACCTTGTACGTGCCGCCGTTCTCGCGCAGCCTGTC
>JBBSNE010000249.1:0-4852 GCA_038232815.1 Euzebyales bacterium
CGAGGCGATCATGCCTTGTTCCAACACGATGACACGTGCGCCCCGCACGGCCAGTTCGCGTGCGGTGGCCAGACCGATGATCCCCCCGCCGATGACTGCGACCCGCGTCATGCGTCAGGCCGCGCCCACCCAGGTAACGCCGTGGAATCGAAGTTCTGAAACGTCACCGGTCGCAGGAACCGGTCGATGGCGGCTAACCCGACGGAGGTGTGCAACGGAGAGGTGGTGGCTGGGTAGGGACCGCCGTGATGCTGGGCCGGGCTGACCCGGACCCCGGTGGGATAGCCGTCGGCGATCACCCGGCCGACCTTGCGGGCCAACTGATCCGCCATCGAGGCCGCCCAGTCGGACTCCGCGGGCGTGAAATGCAGCGTTGCGGTCAGCGCCGGGTCGATGACATCACCGATGTCGCGCATCTCGGCATCGCTGGCCTGTACGACCACCGCGGCCGGTCCGAACAGTTCCTGACGCAACGCAGGGTGGTCCATCAACGCCTTGACCGTTGCCTGGAGCAGCACCGCCTGTCCGCCCGCATCAGCCGCCGGGGCATGGAATGCGACCACGCCGTCGATGTCTGCAGCCGCTGCGGCGCCCTTGGCAAAGGCCGTCTTGATGCCGTCGTGAAGCAATGGATGTGCGGGGCTGTGGCTGTCCAAAAGGCGTAACAGCCCGTCCAGGACGTGCCCACCGCCAGGGGTGTCCGGCAGGATGATCAGCCCGGGCTTGGTGCAGAACTGCCCCTCGCCCTGCAGGTATGAACCGAAGATGCCCTGCGTGATCTGTTCGGCCCGCTCTGCCGCCGCGCCCGGCGAGACGAACAGCGGGTTCATCGACCCCATCTCGGCGTAGACCGGGATCGGTCGGTCGCGCGAGGCGGCCAGATCGAACAGAGCTCGACCGCCGACGTGGCTGCCCGTGAACGCCACCGCGTCGACGCCGTCGTGCAACGTCAGGGCCTGGCCGATATCGGTGCCCTGCTCGTGCACGACGGAGAAAAATCCCGGATGCAGTTCTGCCGCGGCCAGGCCGGCAGCGATCAAACGGCCGCACAGCTCAGCCGTTGCGGGTTGCGCCGGATGGGCCTTGGCCACGACCGGGCATCCGGCGCCCAACGCCGCGGCAGTGTCGGTGCCGGCCACGCCGAAGGCAAGCGGGAAGTTTGAGGCTGCAAACACGCCGACGACACCCAACGGCACGGTGGTTCGCAGCAACGCCGGTGCCGCCGGCCCGTCGCCGGCCGGATCGCTGACCCGGTCCCGTCGGGTGCCGGCCCTGGCCTCGGTTGCCATCATCCGCAGTTGACCGATGGTGCGCGCCAGTTCGCCTTCAAGCCGGGTTCGCCCCAGTGCGGTCTCGGCATCGGCACTGGCGACAACCGCATCGCCGGACGCCTCAAAGGCCTCTGCGGCGGCATCCAGCGCCGCCCCCATGGTCGCGTGATCGATTCGGGTGTGGCTGGCCTGCACCGCAGCGGTCACGGCGCTGTCCAACTGCTCGTGAGAGATCGCGTGATATGACGGATCAAGCGCGGCGCCGGTCTGCGGGTCGATGGCCGTGAAGGGCTGACCCCCGCCGGTGATGTCGGACCCGGCAACAAGGCTGACCCCGGAGGGTGAGAGTTTCATCGGATCAAAAATCCTTCGGGAAAGGGGTCGGTGGGATCAAGCATGTACTGCCCCAGGCCAGTTATCCAGGCCCGCCCGGTGATGGTCGGTACCACCGCGGCGATGTCGCCGACCGTGGTCTGCTCGACCAACGCACCAGTGAAACGCGACCCGATGACGGAGGTGTGGACGAACGGCGTGTCCAGATCCAAATCTCCACGCGCGTGCATCTGGGCCATGCGGGCGGAGGTGCCGGTACCGCATGGCGAGCGGTCCAGGTACCCGGGGTCGATCACGACCGCGCCATGGCCGGATACCTCCCCCTCACCAGGTGCGGTGACCAACACATGGTGGGATCCCCGAATCTGGGGGTGCAAGGGATGAACCATCTGCAGTTGCTGGTTTGCAGCAGCCAGGACCGCCATCCCGGCAGCGATCACGTCATCGGACAGCGACGCGCCAGCGCCAAGCGTCAGGCCCAGGGCAGCAGCATCGATGATCACATAGAAGTTGCCGCCATAAGCGACGTCCACGACAACCGACCCCAACCCTGTCACAACCAGTTCGGCGTCACGAATGGCCAAAAAGGACGGCACGTTACGAATCACAACCTGCGTGCACGCATCGTCGTCGACCTGCGCCACGGCGGTGATCAGCCCCGCAGGCGTGTCCAGCCGGACGGTGGTGAGGGGCTCGGTCACCTCCACCAGCCCGGTTTCGATCGCTGCCGTGACGACGCCGATCGTGCCGTGCCCACACATTGGTAGGCAGCCGGTCACCTCGATGTAGACCACCCCCAGGTCAGCGTCCGGCCGGGTCGGCGGTTGCAGGATCGCCCCTGACATGGCCTGGTGGCCACGCGGCTCGTACATCAACATCCGCCGCCAGCCGTCCAACTTCAGTTCCACATGTTGGCTGCGTTCCAGCATGGTGTCGCCCGGCAGGGTGCCGAACCCAGAGGTGACTATTCGCGTCGGCATCCCCTCTGTGTGGGTGTCGACGGCGCTGAAAACCTTACTGGCCCTCATCCCGCAGCCAGTGCCCGTTCGGTCTGGTCGATGACCTGTGCTTGGTCTTCCGAAGACAGCGGCAGCCGCGGCAGACGACACGGCCCGCCGTAGCGACCAGCTTGTTCCATGGCCAATTTGATGGCCTGTACAAACCTTGGGTCGGCATCCCAGCGCAGGATGGGCAGCATCTCGTTGTACAGCTTCACGGCGCGGTCCGGGTCACCCTCCACGGCTAGGCGGTACAGCTCGACCGATTGCTGCGGGAAGGCGTTGACGAACCCGGCGATCCATCCGCGGGCGCCGACGGCCACCGACTCCACAAGCACGTCATCGCAGCCGCAGATGACCTGAAGATCCGGCGCCAGGTCACGGATGTGCAACACCCGTCGCACGTCCATGCTGAACTCCTTGACGCCACGAACCCGTGGCACGTCGGTGTGGATCCGGGCCAGAAGGGTGGGGACCAGATCGACCCTGGTCGACCAGGGATTGTTGTAGGCGATGATGTCGACGTCGGCCCGTGCCACGTGTGCGTAGTGGGCCACCACCTCATCAGGGGTTGGCGCATGGGAGGTCGGCGGCAGGCACATGACCGCAGGCACACCGGCGGAGGCAGCCGCTTCGGCCCATCGCAGGGCCTCGGCCGCGCCCTTTCCAGCCACGCCAGGTATGACCCGGTCCGCGCCGACGGCCTTGACGGCAGTGGTGACCACCTGCGTGCGTTCATCGTCGGTCAACGCCTCGTACTCACCCAGTGACCCGTTGACCACCACACCGTCGCAGCCGGACTCGACCAGCCAAGTGCAGTGGTCGGTCAGACGCCGCACGTCCAAGGACAGGTCATCGGTGAACGGAACGGCCACCGCTGGCCACACGCCGGTCAATACATCGCTGTTCATAGGGGCACTGTAGTCATTGCTCGACGCCGCCTGTACCCGACGATCATCGGACAGACGGCAGCATGTTTACGATGATCGTCTGAGTGGCCAGCGGCCCATCAGGCGCAGCGCCGCCAAGCTGCTGACGGCGGTGATCCGGTCCGTGCCGTCGGTGGGGTCAAGCCCCAGGCTGCGTATGCGGTCCAACCGGTAGTACAGCGTGGTGCGGTGGACATGAAGGGTCTCGGCCACGACGCCGATGGCACCGGTGTTGGCCAGGTAGCACTCAAGGGTGGCAGTGAAGATCGGATGCTCGCTGACCAACCGTTGCATACGTGGGTCCACCGCTGCAGCCAAGGTCTGCATGGGCAACTGTGACAAGAAGCGGTACACGCCCAACCTGTCCCACCAGGCAACAGGCCCGACGCCGGTCGGCCGCAGGGCCACGCGGGCGGCAAGTCGCGCTTGGCGATAGGACTCATGGGCCTCATCGGGTGTCGCGACCCGGCCACCAACACCCAAAACCAGCTTGGCATCCTTGCTCTGTTGCCCGACATGGGTCAACGCCCGTTCCAGCACGGGGGCCATCTCCTCATCGGGTCCTGGACGTACCGATATCACCGCAACGCCTTCGCGGGCGGTCACTCCTCGCAACTGGTGGGACGTGTCCGGCGCCCAGGCAGCCGTCCAAAAGGTGCCCCTGATGCCCACGTCGTCCCATGACGGTCCACTGCACACCACGGCCACCAACTGCCGAGGCGGTTCGAAGCCGCCCCGGGATTCCATGTCCGTCAAGCCCGTGACCCGCGTCTCGGTATCCGGAGAGATCAACGACAGAACGCTTTCACTCTCCCGTGCCCGGACACGGCTCTCCGCCAACATGGCCAACGGCAGTTGTTCTTGCGCCTCGCGAGCCAGTTGTAGGGCTTCGGTGTCCACCGTTTCAGAGGGCAGCAACACCCAGGCGTAGCCCAGGACGCCATCCAGGTATCGCACGGGAATGCACAGACGTGCCAGGGCACCGGCAGCAGGATCGGCCGGCACGACGAAGGGATCTGTCTGCTCGGCAAGGTTGTGGCGTTTGAAGACGTCCGCCGCGACCTGCGATGTGGTCCGTCGCAGGATGGTCTGTTCGCGGATGTGATCGGTGATGTCATAATGCGGGCTGTAGGCGATCAACTGCTGGTCAGCGTCCTCAAGCACAATGGGCAGCCCCAGTCGGTCGGCAAGGGCGTTGATGATGCTGTGGAAGGAGGGTGGTTGCACCGGTGGGGTACCTCCTCAAAATGTAGTAACGGTGGCGGCTGTAAGTTAGATGATCGTAGGATGCTTTGGGACACGGATCTCTCTAGCCTCAGCG
>JBBSNE010000250.1:0-4847 GCA_038232815.1 Euzebyales bacterium
CGTGATCGTGTCACCGGTCAGCAATGCCCCACGGCCTTGCGATCCTGCTGGCCAGTGCAACACCGCGGCGCCGTCGAAGTGGCCCCCGATCCGCCTGACCGTGATCCCTGGGACGGGTTCGACCTGGTCATCCCACAACTCGATGCGTGGCGACGGCCGCTGGATCCAGGCCTGGTCCGCAGCTGGCAGAAGGATGCGCGCATCGAAGGCGTCGGCGACGTCCACGACGGCGCCGTAGAAGTGCGGGTGCGACACACAAATTGCGTCGATCCCTCCCATTGCGGAGATCTGTTTGGTGGCGTCGTCCAGCATTGAGATGCAGTCCCACAAGACGTTGCCGTGGGGTGTGCGAACCAGCAGCGCGCGTTGTCCGATGGCCACCGAGGGTTCGTTACCGATCCCGATCAGGTCCGGCTCCTCGTCGCGCAATACCGTGACATGGTTCTCCGCAAGCTCGGCCTTCGTCGTCCACTGCTGTCCCTCCCAGCCGACGTACTGCCGCTCGTCCAGACAGATCTGACATTGATGGGGTGGCACCTCGCTTTCGGCCTGCTGAACCCCACACGTCACACAAATCCATGGTGTCACCGGTCAGTCCTTTGCCTTGCCAACGGCGGGAGGAAAAACGTAGCGTGCAGGACGACCATTAATGGCATGTCGCGCGGCGACAAAACAAATCTGGAGAACGTTATGACGACCGAACCAGTCAAGCCGACCACCACCGACGCCGGGATCGCGGTGCCCAGCGACGAACACTCGCTGACCGTCGGACCCGACGGGCCCATCCTGCTGCAAGATCACTACCTGATCGAGCAGATGGCCAACTTCAACCGGGAGCGGATCGCCGAGCGCCAGCCTCACGCAAAGGGCTCGGGGGCGTTCGGAAACTTTCAGGTCACTGAGGACGTCAGCGAGTGGACCAAGGCGGCGGTGTTCCAGCCAGGCACCAAG
Source organism: Euzebyales bacterium (assembly GCA_038232815.1). Classification (GTDB taxonomy): domain Bacteria; phylum Actinomycetota; class Nitriliruptoria; order Euzebyales; family Euzebyaceae; genus Euzebya. Next base: position 952 of record JBBSNE010000250.1, read on the forward strand.
ACCGACACGGTGATCCGGTTCTCCACCGTCGCGGGTGAGCGTGGGAGCCCCGACACCTGGCGTGACCCGCGAGGCTTCGCGCTGAAGTTCTACACCACCGAGGGCAACTACGACATGGTCGGCAACAACACGCCGGTCTTCTTCGTCAAGGACCCGATGAAGTTCCAACACTTCATCCGCTCACAGAAACGACGTGCCGACAACGGTCTGCGCGACCACGACATGCAGTGGGACTTCTGGACGCTGTCACCCGAGTCCGCACACCAGGTCACCTGGTTGATGGGCGACCGCGGGATTCCCAGAAGCTGGCGGCACATGAACGGCTACACCAGCCACACCTACATGTGGGCCAACGCCGACGGTGAGCGCTTCTGGGTCAAGTACCACTTCAAGACCGATCAGGGTATTGAGTTCCTGACCCAGGACGAGGCCGACCGCATCGCCGGTGAGGACGCCGACTACCACCGGCGCGACCTGTTCAACGCCATCAAAAACGGCGACCACCCCAGCTGGACGTTGAAGGTGCAGATCATGCCGTTCGAGGAGGCAAAGACCTACCGTCTGAACCCCTTCGACCTGACCAAGGTCTGGCCGCATGGCGACTACCCGGTGCACGAAGTCGGCAAGCTGACGCTTGATCGCAACCCCACCGACTTTCACACCGAGATCGAGCAGGCAGCATTCGAACCCAACAACCTGGTCCCGGGCATCGGGATCAGCCCCGACAAGATGCTGCTGGCCCGCGTGTTCTCCTACGCCGACGCCCACCGGGCGCGGATGGGCGTCAACTACAAACAGATCCCGGTCAACAAACCACAGGTTCCGGTCCACAGTTACAGCAAGGACGGCGCGATGCGGGTCGAGAAGGTTTCTGACCCGGTCTATGCCCCCAACAGCTACGGCGGCCCCGCCGCTGATCCCGAGCAGAACCCGTATGTGGAGAAGTGGGCAGCCAGCGGCGAGTTCATCCACGCGGCCTACACCCCGCGGCGCGACGACGACGATTGGAGCCAGCCCGGCACCCTCGTCCGAGAAGTGATGGACGACGCCGCCCGCGACCGACTGGTGTCAAATGTGGTTGGGCACCTGAGCGATGGTGTGTCCGACAAGGTGCTCCAACGCGCCTTTGAGTACTGGCGCAACATCGACAAAGGCGTCGGCGACCGGATCGCGGACGGCATGAACGGCGGGTAACCGTCGGGATGCGATCACCCGGTGTTCAGGATGCCGCTGATAGCCACGGCGAACGCCTCAAAATCAGCCAACCCCTGGCGCGTGCTGTCGGCCACCAGGTCGTCATCGACCTCGTCGTACAGGTGCACCAGGCGGTTGCGCAAGCCCGTTGCCGCACGTAACCGGTCGGCAAGGTCGGCGTCCAGGACGTTCTGTTCCTCTAATCGTGTGAAGGCTTCACGGAACTCGACGGCAGGCGCCCATCCTTCAGAGGCGATCAGGTGGTTCGCGATGTCGATACAGGACTGCACCGCGCCTTGGACCAGGTACCGCCGGGCGTAGATCCGGTCCTCATCGTCAACGTCGTCAGGCATCCCCTGAAGCCGGCCAACGTAGCGCTCGAGCACGACGAGTTTGGCCCGTATCCGGTCTGGATCAACCATTCTTGCCGCTGCCCTTGGAACCACTGCCCCCGAAACCGCTGGCGGCCAGCCGGCGGAAGTACGCCCGGTTCATCTCCTCAAGCGCCGGGCGAACATCCTCCCAGTAACTCTGGGTCTGCACCGTGAAGGCCACCCGCAACGGCTCGTCACGGCTCCACAACACCCGGCCCTCTTGGACGACCCTGGCACGCAGATCCAAGGGTGCCCGGTCCAACAGCACGATGTCGACGGCTCCGGCCCCGAGTGGCTCGCGAAAAGCTTCTGCTAGACCGGCCTGGGTGTAGAGATCCGGGGGATCGGCATCTGGACATAGCAGCAGCGCCACGTCGGCATCGCTGTCTGGGCGATCGTCCCCACGTGCGCGGCTGCCGAACAGCCAGGCCACCGCGACGCCGGCGTCTTCCAAGGCCCGTGTCACGGCGGAGGGAAGTTCCATCACCAGCAAGGGTACTAACGGCGGGTTGCCACCGTTACGAGGTCGACACGATGGGCGTCTAGCGTTGCTGGCCATGCGCCTGACACCTCATGAACAAGAACGGTTGTTGGTTCACGTCGCCGCGGGCGTTGCCCGGCAACGGCAGGAACGGGGGTTGAAGCTGAACCATCCTGAGGCCGTGGCACTGCTGACAAGCTTCGTTTTAGAGGGGGCGAGGGACGGCAAGTCCGTCGCCGAGTTGATGGACACCGGTCGACAAGTCCTGACCGATGACGATCTGGTGGAGGGCGTGGCGACCCTGATCGGTGAGGTCCAGGTAGAGGCAACGTTTCCTGACGGCACCAAGCTGGTCACCCTGCACGACCCGATCGGTATGGGTCAGCGCAAGGGCGCGGGCATGACTCCGGGCGAGGTCATTGCCGAGGGCGATCCGATCGTGTTGAACCTGGGCCGCGCGGCGCTCTCGCTGACCGTCGAGAACACCGGTGACCGTCCCATCCAAGTCGGCTCGCACTACCACTTCGCTGAGGCCAACCCGGCTCTGGACTTCGACCGGTCAGCAGCCCGGGGCCACCGGCTGGACATCCCCGCCGGCACCGCCGTGCGGTTCGAACCGGGGGTCAACCGTGAGGTCGACCTTGTCCCCCTGGCCGGGGACCGCGCCGTCCACGGCCTGCGCGGCGAGGTGGCCGGGTCGCTGGACCAAGGGACCCTCGATGGCTGAACTGTCCCGTGAGCGCTACGCCGCGCTGTTCGGCCCGACCACCGGTGATCGGCTCCGACTGGCCGACACCGACCTGTACGTTGAGGTGACCGAGGACCGCGCCGGGGGCGCCGGGCCGCCGCAGGAGTTGGCTGGCGACGAGGTCGTCTTCGGGGGCGGCAAGGTCATCCGTGAATCGATGGGTCAGTCCATCGCCACCCGCGCCCAAGGCGCAGCCGACACGATCATCACCGGGGCGGTCGTGATCGACCACTGGGGCGTGGTCAAGACCGACGTCGGCATCCGCGACGGGCAGATCACCGCCCTGGGCAAGGCCGGCAACCCCGACACCATGGACGGGGTTCATCCCGATCTGGTCATCGGACCCTCAACCGAGATCATCGCCGGCAACGGCAAGATTTTGACTGCCGGGGCCATCGACTCCCACGTCCACCTGATCGCCCCGCAACTGCTGACCACGGCCCTGGCCAGCGGCATCACCACGATCGTCGGTGGCGGCACCGGACCGGCCGAGGGCACCAAGGCGACCACGGTCACGCCCGGCTCATGGCATCTGGCCCAGATGCTGAAAGCCCTGGACGACTGGCCGGTCAACATCGCCCTGCTGGGCAAGGGCAACACCACCAGTCGTGAGGCGCTGGTCGAACAAGCCAAGGGCGGCGCGTCGGGGGTCAAGATGCACGAGGACTGGGGCACCACCCCAGCGATCATCGACGCCTGCCTGGCGGCGTGCGACGAGCTGGGTGTGCAGGCGGCCATCCACACCGACACGTTGAACGAGGCCGGGTACGTCGAATCCACCCTTGACGCGATCAAGGGCCGGTCGATCCACGCCTATCACACCGAGGGTGCCGGCGGCGGACACGCCCCCGACATCATCACCGTGGCCAGCCACCAAAACGTCCTGCCCTCCTCCACAAACCCGACCCGGCCGCACACCGTCAACACCGTCGACGAACACCTGGACATGCTGATGGTCTGCCACCACCTGAACCCCAGCGTCCCCGAGGACCTGGCCTTTGCCGAAAGCCGGATCCGCCCCTCAACCATCGCCGCCGAAGACGTCCTGCACGACCTGGGCGCGATCGCGATGATCGGTTCGGACTCCCAGGCCATGGGA
>JBBSNE010000251.1:0-4837 GCA_038232815.1 Euzebyales bacterium
TGATGTCGATGACGACTGGGAAGCCGCCAACATCGTCACGCAAGAGGTACCGATTCTGGGCAGCGTTCGATGTCATCGGCTGCTGGTGCCGCGACTGGTCGCTGCGATGGAGGAACTGGAGCAGGCCAATCTGGCGCCCCTGGTCGATCCCGCAAACTTCGCCGGGTGCTACGCCCCGCGGTTGATCGCACCGGGGGCGGCGGTGTCGAGGCACTCCTGGGGCGGGGCGGTGGATCTGAACGTGGGCACCAACCCGCGAGGCTCGTTCACAACGCAAGACCCACGGCTGGTCGAGGTCATGCAGAGGCACGGGTTTGCCTGGGGCGGAACCTGGCTGGTTCCCGACCCGGCCCACTACGAGTTGGTGGATACCGACGAGCCCGTCGGGTAGTCCGCCCTCCATGAGCAATGCCCAGGTCGCAGGACGGCCACTGGTCATAGCAACGACGGTTGGCGTGGGGCCGGGTCACAAGCGTTACTCGGCGACACCCAATCTGATGACTCCGCGGCCGCCTCTGGATGGAGGGGTTGGTCTTCGGCCAGCACCACATCCAGGCCGGTGGTCCATTTGCGCCTGCCGGGGGTCCGGTGAGACGGTGGGTGCCGGCTGTCTTCTGGCGGTGGTGGTGAGGGCAGAGCCAGGCAAGGTCGTCCAGCGCGGTTTGGTGAGTGATGGTCCAGCCGGTGATGTGGTCGATTTCCAACAAGTGGTTTGTGGCGCAGCCGGGGACGTCGCACACATACCCACGAGCCTGCAGGGCCGTACGTTGATGTGCCGTGACCTGACGGCCCAAGTGGACCACGCTGCGAATGTCGACCGCATCGCGGATCACGTAGGCGATGTGAGCGCTGGCGATCTGTTCCTTGACGGCGGCAAGGGACACGTCTCCGATGCCTTGAATCCAACATCGTTCACCGTCTTCGAGGCGTCCGCGAATCAAGGCTGTCCCGTCGACGTGAATGATCACTTTGGTTTGCCGTCCGGTGGCGAGCCCGGCGACGCCGGGCATGTAGGGCTGCCAGGCATCATCGATTACGGGTGTGGCTGTAGTCGTTGGCTCACGGGGTTGGGTGGCTGATGGGCCGCCGCCGGCGGGTAGGTCGCCGTACCGGCCAGGTGGCTGGTCTGATGGGGCGGCGGGGACGGACAGGTCGCCGCGGTGGCCGGGTGGCTGGTCTGAGGGGGTGGGCGGATCGTGGTGGTCGGGTGATCGCTGGGGATGGTGAAAAGGTGGTTGTTGGGAGCTGTGGGGTGGGAGGTCATCTGGTCGGTTCCTGGGGCCATCCCGGTCGTGCAGGTCGCCATGACTGTCAACATCGCGGTGACTGTCAATGTCGGCGGGGCGGCCCCGCGCTCTACTTTCTTGGCCGTTGACCGGGTTTGCGTCAGCGTCAGCTGTTGGACCCGCAGCATTTGGCTTATTGGCATGGCGGGCAAGGTTCGGTTGCGGTTGCCCGCGGTTGGGGTCGGTGGACTCGGATTGATCCGGTGGTGGGGTTGGGTTAGACGGGTCGGGCTGGGGCACTGCAGAGTCGGGGTCGGCGGGTGGTGGCTGGGAGTGTGATGGTTTGGCGTGGCCGGCTGGCCGGTGGGCGCCGTGTTCCAGAGTGGCGACCAGGGCATCGAAGCGGTAGCAGGCGTCATCTTCGCGCCGACCCGCTGCAGACGCTGACTTGAAGATCCGGTCATGGGCGCCCCGGAGTGCGGCCTGGATGCGGGCACCGATGTCGGCTGGGCCTGACAGGCTGGCCCGCCATTCGCCATCGGATTCAGTCCAGGTACGAAAGCTGCGGCGGTGGTGATGACGGGTGCGGGTGCGGTCGGGGTCACCGTCGGCGTCAAACTTGACGTTGCGGGCCTTTTTGCGCAGTTCCACCAGCGAGTCGTTTCGGGCACTGGAGAGCAGTTCTGCCGCGGCGTCGGGGTCGGCATCCACTGCATCGGCCACCACAGCGGCTTGATCCGCTGACAGTTCCCCCTCCCGCACTGCGTCACGCGTTTCAGGCTGATCGGTGATCCGTTCGGATGCTGACAGCTGCCCCTTTGCCCGGCCTACAGAGGTGCCGGTCTTGTCGGCCAGATAGTCCTTGGCGTTGCGATGTCCGGTGCCGGTGTGGCACTTGGATTCAGCCACCCGCCGGGCCATCAGGGTGATTGCCCCGTCGATCAGGCGTTTCGATTGGGCCAAGGCGGTCATGGCCGTATCGACGTCGTTGTTGGCGATCGCGTCGGGGTCGACACGACGGGTCACCGACCCGATGGTGACGGGCAGGTCCGTCAGTTCCGTCAGGGTTGCCGTGGTCTGTACCATTCGAACAAGTGTACTGTCTAGGTATGACAGCAACTCTGGTTGTCCACAAGGTTTGACGATCTTTCTGGCCGGCTTGAAACCCTGTCATCCAGTGGGGGAGGGGTTGCCTGCTGACCTCCGCCCGACCCGACGGAGTGGACGATTTGTCCGGCCCACCGGCCTGACGCCGCCCTCAGGCTGGAGCGAAGGCCCCAACCAGGCGATCCAACAAAAACCCCCTGCCGTCGGTGGAACCCAGCAATGGGTCAACGGCATGCTCCGGGTGGGGCATCAGCCCGGCCACGTTACCGGCAGCGTTGGTCACCCCGGCGATGTTCGCGACGCTGCCGTTCGGATTGGCCCCATCAATCACGCCCCCGTCGCCGTCGCAGTACCGCAACAGCACCTGGTCACTCTCAACCAGTGAATCCGGCTCGGGATGGACATACCGCCCCTCACCGTTCTTCAGGGGGATGTCAAGGACCTGCCCGGTCGGCTCCCAGAGGAGGTTCTGGCGGCGGTGGATGAAGCGCAGTCCAGCGTTGCGGGTCAGCGCACCGGGTAGCAGACCGGCCTCGCACAACACCTGGAAGCCGTTGCAGATCCCCAAGACCCGGCCGCCATCCGCGGCGAAGGAGACCACGCTGGCCATGGCCGGGCTGAAGCGGGCGATCGCCCCGGCCCGCAGGTAGTCGCCGTAACTGAATCCCCCCGGTACCACCACGCTGTCGACGTCTTGCAGATCACCGTCACCGTGCCACAGCGCCACCGGCTGATGACCGATGGTGCTGATCGCATATGCGGTGTCGCGGTCATCGCAGGTGCCAGGAAAACGCAGGATGCCTATTCGCATGTCGGCAGGGTAGCCCGCGGCCTACCCCACATCGGCCAATCCGCCCCTGATACGGTGCCCACCCGTGATGCCGGCAAGCTTCTCCAGCGCCACCAGTCCATCATCCAAATGATCCAACATCCGTTGGACATGCGGCAGGGTCCTGCGGCAAGCCGTCAGGCCGAACTGCATCTCGCCGTTGTAGGACGTAAAGGTGATGTTCAACGCCTGACCCTGCTCGAGTACTGACGCGGGATAGATACCCAGAAGCCGCGCCCCGTCCAGGTAGCGCGGTTCGGCGGTGCCGGGCACGTTTGAGATGACCACGTTGACGACCGGACGGCCCTTGCCCGCGAAGCCCAGTAATGGCCCCAACAGGTACGGACTGGCGATCAGCAGGGCATAACCGATGCGTTCGGTGTCCTTCATCGTCGACAACCGGGCTTTCCCGCGACCCATCGATGTGGCAATGCGTTGTAGACGAGCCGCCGGCTCGGCCAGATGGGTACCCAGATCACAGACAAGAAACGACAGCGCATTGCCCCCTGCGCCTTCATCGTCGGAGCGGACCGAGACCGGGATCATCGCGGTCAAGGGCTTGGCAGGCAGCTCACTCTGGTCCAACAGATAGCCGCGCAGCGCATGACTGCACATTGCCAGGGCAACGTCGTTCAAGCTGACGTCCAGCGCGCGACCTACCTGCACCATGCGGTCAAAGGACCAACCGTCGGCCGCGAACCGGCGGGGACCGGTGATGTGACCGTTGAGGATCGAACGGGGCGCACTGAACGGCAGGATGGCCCCCTCCACCCCACGCCTACGGTCACGGAACTGCCGCCACAGCGCCCCGAAGACCGTGGCCAGCGATTGGCCGGATCGCAACAGGTCAAGGACGGGACGGCGGGGCACGACCAGGACGTTCTCCCGGTCTGGCGGCCGCTCGGCGGCGGATGAGGTCTCCCAGGGGGCCGGTAGGTTCCGCTGCTCGGGGTTGGCAGAGAACATCCGCAACATGATCCGCATCGCCCCGACACCATCGAACACCGAGTGGTGGAACTTGGCATAGATCGCAAAGCGGTTGTCCTCCAACCCCTCGATCAGGTGGATTTCCCACAACGGCCGGGTGCGGTCCAACAAGACCGAGTGCAGCCGCGAGACCAGCATGAACAGTTCGCGAACCCGCCCGGGGGCGGGCAGGGCGGTCAACTGCAGGTGATGATCCAGGTCGATGTCGGTGGTCTCTTGCCATGAGAACACCCCGGCGATCCCGTTGGGTCGGGTCAGGCGGTAGTTGAACGGCGGCGCGAAATCCGTGGACTGACGGAAGCGCTGCCACAGTTGGTTCAGCCACTGGTCATCCGCCCCTTCGGGATAGCTGAAGACCATCAGCGCCCCGACGTGCTGGGGTGCCTCATGGCTCTCGGTGATCAGCCATGCCCCGTCGTTCAGCGGCAGCACCATCCGGTCAGCTTAACCGTGTGGGTGTGCGACCACCCCGTCCACACGTGGGGCGCACTACGACATCGGTGTGGCGATCACATGCAGTTGTGACCCCGTCCAGCGATAGGGGTCCTGTCGACCCGCCCGGTCTTCTGCGGCAACCAACGCATCCCAGTCTTCGTCATCAGGCACCGGCATGTCACCCGGCACTGCGTCATTGAACACCCGAACCCCATACCAGCGGATCACATCCAGGCCGGTCACACGCAGAGCA
>JBBSNE010000252.1:0-4809 GCA_038232815.1 Euzebyales bacterium
GATGGGAAGCCCAGGACGGACGACGACGCCCCGGGCGATGCCGGGGGCGTTGAATGCGTTGTTGTCGCCTAGTGACGTCAGCGCGTTACGGCCGGCGGGCTGAAGCCCGTCGTCGTGGCGTGCGAAACGATTGAGGTCACGACCTGCACGATACGGCGGAGGTCGTGGTTGTCAAGACCTCTGGGGTACCTGACAACCGAGCAACTGAGGTTCGAAAAATTCTGGGACTACCGCAGGACCAGCCCATCGGGCCCATTGACCGTGCCATTCAGCACCTGGTAGGTGCCGCTGACCGTCGCCGCACGTTTAGCGTCTTCGTCGATGTACTCACCGGCAACGATGGGGATCGTGGTGCCAACCAGTCGGCTGAGCAATTCGGATCGGTCACCAGCGCGTTGCACGTCACGCTCGTCCACAGTGTAAGACGACTCCACGACCAGGTACACCACGTCGTCTCCGCGACGTCCCCGGGCGATGGTGTCGGTCAGATGGAGTGCCCGAGCTTCGGCCGTCGTCAAACGATCCTCCTCCAGCGCGTCGTCCACCAGGTCGTCACGAACACTCCGATCTAAAACCCGGATCTGGCGAGCAATGGGAGCGAAGTAAGCACTGGCACGTTCTTCATACCGCCGTTCGACGACGTAGCCGATGGCCGAGTCGATCCTAGGCAACTGTTTGCCGAACCGATCGGAAAGGGTCTGTACAGCGATTTCGGTACGACGCTGGGCCTCTACCAGCGCATACGTCCGCTCCGTCAGCGCATCCATCCGCGCGGTCAACGCGTCCATCCGGCCAACGAGCTCTGTCACCTGCTCAGTCAGCCCAAGCATCTGGCCGGCCAGGACATCCACCCGCCCAACGACCTCAGTCACCTGCTTAGTCAAGGCAAGCATCTGGCCTGCCAACGCATCTACCCGCCCAACGACCTCAGTCACCTGCACGGTCAGCGTGCTGACCGAGGCCTCGGTCCGGGCTTGGGCACTTGCCAACCGCCCGAGCGCATCGTCAACCGCGCCAAGTCGCTGGGGGACGGCGAGCACCTGGTCCGGCATCAGAGCTGCGAGCAGCGCAGAGCGCGCGTCCGGGTCTTCACGGACGCTGTCAATTAACGCGCGTACACGGTCGTCCACTACCCAGATGTTAGCCGTCGCACGACAGGCGCCGGGCCCGTTGTCCACAGGCCAAATCCAAGGCTTTCGGACCCTGGACTGGAACTACGGTTCAAGTCGAACCGCGGACTCACGGCGTGCCACCCACACCTGTCCGGGCTGCCTGAACCCGGCTACGACGTGATGTCTCGCCACTCGTACTCAAGGATGCCGTACAGGTGCATGTCGTGGCGCTTGCCGCTGCGTTGCAAATACTCCCGATGCGTGCCTTCACGGACGAATCCCACGCGCTCATAACACGAGATGGCCCGGTCGTTGAACGCGAAGACCCCGAGGTGCACCCGGTGCAGGTTCATGTCGTCAAAGGCAAAGCGCAATAGCAAACGGACCGCTTCGGTGCCATATCCCTTGCCCCACAGCCCCGGGTCCGAGATCTCCATGCCCATCTCGGCAACACGATTGGTGCTATCGATCTGGCCGAGGCTGATCGTCCCGATCAACGTCGACTTCTCGTCCAGCAGTCGGATCGCGAAGTCCCGGGTCGAGTCACCGGCCAGACGGTCGGCCCACCATTTGCGATGGCTGGCTTCCGGGTGGGGGTAGGCAGGACCGGAGTCACCGAGTCGTGCCGAACGAGTATCGTCATGCCACTGCCCCAACAAGTCGACATCGGCCTCACGGATCATCCCGAGCCGGACCCGTTCGCCAGTCAAGGGGCGCAATTCATCCATGGTGGAAGGGTAGCCAAGGCCTTGTTATGCCTCTCGAGCCCAGCGGCGCAGCACCCGTCCGAGGTGGAGAAAGCCAATCCCTCCGCCGATCCCACCGGCCACGGCAAGGCCGCCCAACCAAACAATGGCGTGTAGGGGCGGGTCGGACAGCACTTTGCCATCACGCACCACACGCGTGACCGAGCCGTCAACGTCGGACAAGGTCAGCGTGACCCGGTTCCCCACCTGAAGCTCGCCTCGCAGCGGGCCACGCAGGACGCTTCGCTCCCCACTTTCAAGGAGGTAGGTGTACTCGGGTAGCGGGAACACATACTCAACTGGACTCAGCCCAAGCGGTTCCGGGATGTACTCGCCGACATCGATAATTTCGGCATCGATATCGGTTGTCGGGCCGTACTCCACGCGCAACGGGGGACCATGAGTGATAGACCAGCGACGAGGCCGCTGACCAGCAGCACTACCCCGACCACGGCCGAGATCAATGCAGCGACCCGTCTCGTTGTTCCACCTCTCGTGTCGTCAACTGCTGCGATGGTGTCGGCTACGTGAACTTATTGATGAACTCCACGGTGGCGGCGTTGACTTCAGCGGGGTCCGACGCGCTCAAAAAGTGCTGACCTCCCTCAATAACCTTCAGTTCGGCGGCAGGCGAGTTGGTGAACCTCTTGATCTCATCCTCCGCATTGGGGACCGAGTACACCTCGTCCGCGGTTCCCTGCAACCACAGGACCGGGCACTCAACGCTGTCGAGTCGTCCATGCAGGCCATCGCGGTCGCGAAGGTTGATGGTGCACATCCGCAGGCGCTGACGGCCGTCGTCACCGGCGTAGTTCTTGGCGTACTCGGTATGCCAGAAATCGCGCTCCTCATCCGAGACGTTTTCGCCAAGACCAGCACCCAGCACCATGTCGACGAACTCGCCGGGGACCACCCAGTCGTCCCCGACTTCGCCGGCCAAGTCATCGATGGCCGGTGTACAGAACTCGATGCCGTCCCAACAGCCAAGCTCCCGGCTGCGCTCGCTCTCATAATCCATTGAAGTCCCGAGGGGCATGATGCCCTTTACCGTCTGGGGTTCCAGCAGGGCCATGCGCGCCGTCACCCAACCGCCCTGCGACGTCCCCAGCACGAACGCCTCGGATATCTCGAGCGCAGCCAGCACCTGGAGGTTGGCAAGTGCGGTGTCCCAGTAGGTGAAGTGCTCGTAGGGCGTGCGGGTACTGCCGTGTCCGTACAACTCGATCGCGAGCAGGTTGGCGGTGTTGGACAGTTCTTCGTCAGCAAACTGAGGCCGGTACAGCCCCGCGGAGGTGCTGAAGGAGTTCACCAGGACAACGGTGGGGAGGGACGAATCGTACGGCTTGCCGAATTTGTAGCCGATGGATGAGTCCCCAGGTGAGGCACGGTGATGGTTTGTACGTCGCTGGGCATTGCAGGCCCTTCTGGTAGACCGTCTGATCGGACCGTATCAAGTTGAGGTCCCGCGGAACTGCCTCGCGGGCCCAGCACATTCCGGAGCCCCGTTGGTGTGGTGTCTTCCTGAGCACGCCTGCGCCTGTGGCCCAGCCCGCGCGCCTGACGTCAACAGCTGGTGAACGGCGCGGGTTCGTTCAGTAGATGGCGAAAAGCACCCGGCACATCGAGTTTTGCAACTATCCGCGGCGTCATCCGCAAGTCGCGTGGGCGGCGGGCTTGGAGGCACGGGTCACGACGTAGTGGGAAGGTCTTCCAGAGAGTACGGATGGACTACTGCACGACCCCAGAGCAGGTTGCGGTCAGCGGGGGTCAGACCCGCCGCCTCTGCGGCGTCCTCCCACTGCTCGTTAATCACGGTCAACTGCCGTCGGACCTCCTCCAGCCCCTCCCGCCGGGTGAGGAGGAACACCTCCGCAGCATCCAAGCAGCTGACCAGACGGGCACGGCGTTCACCATCGCGACCTATGGCCATGGCCTGCGCGGCTTCCCCGGTGTCACGGGGAAACGGGCACAGGTCGTAGGCGGGGGTGAGAGTCAACCTCGCCCCATCCCAGAAGGCGGCGTGGTTTCGCGCGTGGTCGTCGGTGTTGCCGATCAAGATGTTGAACACGATCCGGGCGAACAGCTCCCGTAGGGTGGCCGACGGCTGGGTGAAGCGATGCCGGATGACGTCAGCCAAGGCTGGGTAAGTGGCGTAGCGGCCGAACATCTCATGCAGCCCCAAGATGGTGAGCGCAGATACCATGCCGCGTCGCAAGCGAGAGCCCGCAGTGCGATCGAAGCGTTTCACAAGCAGAACATCCCGGTTCGCCACGCGAGTCGGCGTGGTTGTGGCGGTGTCCAGCCCAACCCGCCGGGCCAGTTCCATCCCGACGGCCTCCGCCCGGATGACGGGGTAGTGGTCAGACGGCGTGGAGAACTTCGCGATCACGCCTGTGTCGTCATCACGCAACACCGCTTTGGGGCGGGCGCCACCCACGGAGGAGCCAGCATCCAAGACACTGTCGAGTTCAGGGCTGAACGGCACGCCTGCCAACATCCGGTCGGCCGCCGCGATGACCTCCTCGACGTGTCCGTCGACAAGCCGTGGCACATACTCAGTCGGCGATAACTGAAAGTCGTTGGCACCAATCCGATCGGTCCCCGATTCCAGCAGATAGGTCAACATTGGTAGCGCGGCGGTATCCGTGGCCCTGGCGTCGCCACCGTGCAAGCGGTGCAGGATGACCTGCCGTCCCCAGCCATCAGGAGCACCATCAGCAATGCACCCCGCGACCTCCAAGCCGTCAAGTGGCATCTGCCCACCTGGCCGGAGTGGCAGTTCCGGTGTGTACAGGGGGACCGCGTCCGGGCGCTCGAGGTAGCTTTGGCCGTAGACGAACCGCAGTCGGCCATTGATCGCGTCAAGCGCCCCCGCCACGACAGGATCCTGTCGACCGGTCAGCCACGTCCAGACGTAGGCACGCCGGCGTGGTCGCCCAAGATCAGGCTCA
>JBBSNE010000253.1:0-4802 GCA_038232815.1 Euzebyales bacterium
AGGGCGATCAACTGACCCAGGACCGACGGGGTCAGCTTCGGGGCAAGGATGGTCGTCGAGGGGATGTTGCCGGGAAAGGTCTTGTGGGGCACCAAACGGTCTTCGACCCCCTCGGCCCGGACCTCCTCTTCGGTCTTGCCGAAGGCCAACGCCTCACCTTGGGCAAACAGGTTGGCGACCAGCAGGTCGTGGTGGGTTCTGGCGGCGTCGTCGGCCAGCTCGTAGCCGGGGTTTAGAAAGCCGATCAGGTCACAGGGGATGGTGGCGGTGCCCTGATGGATCAGCTGGTAGAAGGCGTGCTGGCCGTTGGTGCCCGGCTCGCCCCACACGACCGGGCCGGTCTCGGTGCCGACCAGATGCCCGTCGGTGCGCACGCGTTTGCCGTTTGACTCCATGTCAAGCTGTTGCAAGTAGGCCGGGAAGCGGGCCAGGTCGTAGCTGTAGGGCAGCACCGCCAAAGTCGAGAAGTCGAAGAAGTTGCGATACCAGAGACCGATCAGCGCCATCAGGACCGGCGCGTTGTGCCGCAGGGGCGTGTCTCGCAGGTATTCGTCGATGGTGCGGAACCCGGCCAGGAACTCCTGGAATGCCTCGGGTCCGATGGCGATCATCACCGACAGGCCGATGGCACTGTCGACGGAGTAACGGCCCCCGACCCAGTCCCAGAAGCCGAACATGTTGTCGGTGTCAATGCCAAACTCGGCAACCCCCTCCTCATTGGTCGACAACGCCACGAAATGCTTGGCGACGGCTCGGTCGTCACCAAGGGACTGGACCAGCCAATCACGGGCGGTGCGGGCGTTGGTCAGGGTCTCGATGGTCGTGAAGGTCTTGGAGGCGATGACGAACAACGTGGTCTCGGCGTCGATATCGGCCAGATTTCGCGCCAGGTCAGCCCCGTCGACATTGGAGACGTAACGACATTCCAGTCCGTCCTGGACGTAGGACGCCAGTGCACGGTAGGTCATGGCGGGGCCCAGGTCGGAACCTCCGATGCCGATGTTGACGACCGTGGTGATCTGTTTGCCGGTGTGACCGGTCCACTCGCCAGTGCGTACCCGGTCGGCGAAGTTGCCCATGCGGTCCAACACCTCATGGACATCGGGAACGACGTTGGCCCCCTCCACCATGATCTCGGCGTCACGGGGGGCGCGCAGGGCGGTGTGCAGGACGGCTCGATTCTCGGTGGTGTTGATCGGCTCGCCCGCGAGCATCGCCCGGATCTTCTCCTCGACCCCCGCCACCTCGGCCAAGCTGACCAGGGCATCGACCACCTCGCTGGTGATCCGGTGCTTGGAGAAGTCCAACACCAGATCGCCGGCTTGTTCGGTGAAGGTCTCGGCGCGCTCGGGGTTGCCGAACAGGTCACGCAGGTGCACGCCGGACATCTGGGCGTGCAGGGCGGACAGCCCGGCCCACTGGGCGGTGGTTTCGATGGCGGTCACGTGCGGACTCCTCTGCTGGCTGGTGTGGCCTGGTTCTACCTGCCCGGGACGGCCACGACCGCACACATCGACCACAGCCGTCGACCGGTTCGACGAGGCTGCTGGCATCGTCGCAGGTCCAGCGGTCGCCGGCGCACCGTTCGACCGGGACCGACACGTCCAAGGCGAACGAAAAAGGTCAATCCGTGCCACTGGTCAGGGACATACGGAGTGTGGTAACTTCATAGGAAGTCCTACTATTTGATGTCCTAGGAGTGTGCCCGGTGGCCACGAACGAGTTGTACGTCCCCGACAATCCCGTCCGGATCGTGACCGCGGGAAGCCTGTTCGACGGGCATGACGCAGCGATCAACATCATGCGGCGATTGCTGCAGAGCCAGGGGGCGGAGGTCATCCATCTGGGGCACGACCGGTCCGTCGCCGAGGTCGTGACCGCTGCCATCCAAGAGGACGCCCAGGGCGTCGCGGTATCCAGCTACCAGGGCGGGCACGTGGAGTACTTCACGTATCTGGTTGAGTCGCTTGTGGAGAAGGGTTCGGGGCACGTGAAGGTCTACGGCGGTGGGGGCGGGACCATCGTTCCAGATGAGATCGAGGTATTGCACAGCCGCGGGGTCCAGCGGATCTTCAGCCCCGCCGACGGCCAGGAACTGGGCCTGCCGGGGATGATCAACACGATCATCCAAGAGTGTGATGTGGACCTGACCGATGACGGCGCCAACCCGGAAGCCGTGATGACCGGGGAGGACCGGGCCGTCGCCCGGACCATCACCCAACTGCAGGCGGGCATATCCCCGTCATGGTTGAAGGTGCCGGCCGACGCAAACGTGCCAGTCCTTGGCATCACCGGGACCGGTGGTGCAGGCAAGTCCTCCCTCACCGATGAATTGGTACGGCGTATCCGTCGCGATTATGAGGACAAGCTGCGGGTCGCGGTGCTGGCCATCGATCCCAGCCGCCGCCGCGGCGGCGGGGCCCTGTTGGGCGACCGGATCCGCATGAACACCATCGAACCGGGCATGGTGCTGTTCCGGTCACTGGCGACACGTAGTGGCGGGGAGGTGCCGGACAATTTGGAGGGAACCATCGACACCTGCAAGATGGCCGGGTTCGACCTGATCATCGTCGAGACGCCCGGCATCGGTCAGGGCAACGCGGCGATCATCGACTACTGCGACGTGTCGCTGTACGTCATGACGCCAGAGTTCGGTGCCGCCAGCCAACTCGAGAAGATCAACATGCTCGACTTCGCCGACGCCGTCGCGATCAACAAGTTCGAACGCCGGGGTGCGGAGGACGCGCTACGGGATGTATCGCGGCAAATGGTGCGCAATGCCGAGGCATTCGGTACGCCGTGGGAGGAGATGCCGGTGTTCGGCACCTCTGCCGCCAGATTTGACGACGACGGGGTGACCGCCCTGTACCAGGAACTCAAAGGGCTGCTGGTCGGCAAGGGGATGCCTGAGGGGGGCGGGGCATTGCCGCAGGTCGATGTTCGGGCCTCAAGCGGGCTGTCCACCGTCGTGCCGCCCGAGCGGGAGCGCTACCTGGCCGACATCACCACCACGGTCCGTGACTACCACGCCACCACCGACCAGCAGTCCCAGCTTGCCGGCAAGGTGCAGGCCGCCACGATGACCAGCCGGATGCTTGCTTCCGGTGCCGCCGCCCAGGAAGTCGACCAGCTGGTCGATCAGTTGGCCGAGGATCTGAGCGACGACACGCGGGATCTGTTACAGCGGTGGCCGCAGACGGTGGAGGACTACTCGGGTTCAGAGATCGCCTTCGATGTGCGTGGTAAGCAAGTGACCGCCCCCGCCACCCGCGAAACGCTCAGCGGCAGCGAGATCCGACGGGTGGCCCTGCCCCGCACCCGTAGCCACGTCGACCTGGTCCGCTTCCTACGGTCCGAGAACCTGCCCGGTCGCTTCCCCTACACCGCCGGGGTCTTTCCCCTCAAACGCGATGGTGAGGCACCCGCTCGGATGTTCGCCGGCGAGGGCGATCCGTTCCGGACCAACCGCCGGTTCCACCTGTTGGCAGAGGGGCAACCGGCCACCCGCCTGTCGACCGCGTTTGACTCGGTCACCCTGTACGGCCGTGACCCGGCCGAGCGTCCTGACGTCTACGGCAAGGTCGGCACCTCGGGGGTCAGCATCGCCACCCTGGATGACATGAAGGCGCTGTATGCGGGGTTTGACCTGTGCGACCCCTCCACGTCGGTGTCGATGACGATCAACGGGCCGGCACCGACGATCCTGGCGATGTTCTTCAACACCGCGCTGGACCAGCAGATCGAGGTGTTCGTCGAGTCCAACGACCGTCAGCCCGATGCGGATGAACGCGACGAGATCGCCGCGAAAACCTGGTCAAGCGTCCGGGGGACCGTCCAGGCCGACATCCTGAAAGAGGACCAGGGACAAAACACCTGCATCTTCTCCACCGAGTTCGCGTTGCGCTGCATGGCCGACATCCAGGAGTGGTTCATCGATCACGATGTCCGCAACTTCTACTCGGTGTCGATCAGCGGGTACCACATCGCCGAGGCCGGGGCCAACCCGATCAGCCAACTGGCGTTCACCCTGTCCAACGGGTTCACCTACGTCGAGTCATACCTGGCCCGTGGCATGGACATCGACGACTTCGCCCCGAACCTGTCGTTCTTCTTCTCAAACGGCATGGACGCGGAGTACACCGTCATCGGCCGGGTCGCCCGGCGGATCTGGGCGGTGGCGATGCGCGACCGTTACGGCGCGAACGAGCGCAGCCAGAAGCTGAAGTATCACGTGCAGACCTCGGGCCGGTCGTTGCACGCCCAGGAAATGCAGTTCAACGACATCCGCACCACCCTGCAGGCGCTATGTGCGATCTATGACAACACCAACTCCCTGCACACAAACGCCTTCGACGAGGCAGTGACGACCCCCGGCAACGAGTCGGTCCGTCGGGCCCTGGCCATTCAGATGATCATCGATCAGGAGTGGGGTCTGGCGAAGAACGAGAACCCGTTGCAGGGGTCGTTTGTGGTCGAGGAGTTGACCGATCTGGTGGAGGAGGCGGTCCTGGCGGAGTTCGACCGGATCAGTGACCGTGGCGGGGTGCTGGGAGCGATGGAGACCGGTTATCAGCGCGGCAAGATCCAGGACGAATCGATCCTGTATGAGCACCGCAAGCACGACGGTTCGTTGCCCATCATCGGGGTCAACACCTTCCTGCCCGAAAAATCCGACGACGATCCGGCGACGGTCGAGTTGGCCCGCGCAACGGAGGAGGAGAAACAGTCACAACTGGACCGGGTCCAGGCCTTCCAAGCCGAGCATGCCGATCAGTCCGAGGAGGCGCTGGCGGAGTTGCAGC
>JBBSNE010000254.1:0-4800 GCA_038232815.1 Euzebyales bacterium
CGGGTGTTGTCCAGCCGGGCGATGGTCCAGTCGGCGGGATGCTGGACCACATAGGGTGCACCCTCCGGATCAAAAGCGACCCAATCGGCCGGCACAGGGGCGTCACCAAACTCCTGCGGTGGGGCTGAGAACGGCGTCACATCCTGGGTCGGCGTCGGCGCAGGGTCCTGTGTGGGAATTGCTTGCTCAGCGGTGGGGGGTGGCTCGGTGATGGGGGGTGGCTCGGTGACGCTGACCGGACTGCTTGGCTCCGTCGCCGCTTCAGGCGTTGGCGGGACCTGGGTGACCGAGGGTTTTGTCGTCGGGACCGGCGCAACCGATGGCGCTGGCGCAGCAGGCGTTGGGGCATCAACCTCTTGGGCCAGCACCGACGACTCTGGAGTGGCCGCGGCTTGGTCATCACTTGACGGCTGGACGGCCCGGTAGATCCCGAACAGCGCCCCGGCCCCCACCAGCAACGCCACCACGCCGGCAACCATCCGTTGGCGGGCCTCCGGGTCGCCACGCAGGACCGGGGCACGACCCACCGATGTCCTGACGTCGATGACTCCGTCCGGACCAGGAGGGGCCGTGCCAAGGGGGGACGCGGCGACAGGGGTCCGCACCGTTTCAGACGCCTGCGCCCGGTCGTTGCGAAAGGCCGACATCGGCTGATCAGACGACAGTTCACGTAGAGCAACGGTCACCTGCTGCGGATCGGGTCGTTCGTCGGGGTTCTTGCTGAGCAAGCGCAGCAGCAGTGGACCAAGCGGTCCTGCAGCAGTCGGCGGGCGGGGCGGGTCATTGGCGACCGCGTGCGCAGTGGCCAACGGTGTCCCACCCGCGAACGGTGGCACCCCCTCCACGGCGTGGTACAGCGTGGCGCCCAACGACCACAGGTCAGTGCGACGGTCGACGTGTTCCCCCCGCGCTTGTTCAGGGGACATGTACGCAGGGGAACCGATGATCAGCCCCGTGGTCGTCAAGCGGTCATCACCCACCAGCAATGCCGTTCCGAAGTCGGTCAGGCGCGGCTTGCCGTCTGCAGGCAACAGCACGTTGCTGGGCTTGACATCGCGATGCACCACACCCATCTGATGTGCGGCCTGCAGGGTCGCTGCCAGGTCCACGCCCAGGCCGGCCACCCGAGCGGGCGGCAAGGTGCCGTCACGAGCGATCACCTGCGCCAGGTCAGGGGCATCGACGAATTCCATGATCAGGTGGGTGACGCCGTCTTCCTCAATCACGTCGAAGATGGTCACCGCGCCGTCATGGCGCAGTCTGGCCGCCGCGCGTGCCTCCCGTAGAGCCCGTGATTGGGAGGGGTGCCCGTCATCGGCCGCGCCCGCGGGCATCAGAACCAACCGCTTGACCGCCACGTCCCGCTGCAGTTGCTGGTCCCAACCGCGCCACACCTCCCCAGCGCCACCGCGGCCGATGCGTTCGATCAGCGCATAGCGATCGGCCACGACGTCATGAGCGCTGCCAGGAATCCCCATACGCCCCCTTCTACCCCCTTCTGCCGCCCTTGTGACGACGGGATTGTCGCACCTACCCCGTACCATTGATCGGTTATGGCAAACTTCGGTGATGCCGAAGTTCGTCAATCGTGAACAAGAACTTACCGCACTGCAGCGGGCGTGTTCGCCGGGTATGGCCGTCGTCAGTGGTCGCCGTCGGGTTGGAAAAACTGCCCTGCTGGACACCTTCGCAGCGACACAGCCTGCGATCTTTCTGCCGGGAACCCGTGCTCCTGTGGCCGAGGCGATGCGTCGCTTGGAGGAACGGGTCCGACAGATCGCACCCCCCGCGCCCGGTGACCTGCTCGACCTGGGGCACCTACAATCCTGGGATTCGGCATTGGGGTACCTGTTGGCGCGGGCGGCGGACAAGCCCCTGCTGCTGGTGCTTGATGAGTTTCCCTACCTGTGTGAGTCCGACCCGTCGTTGCCCTCGACGTTGCAGGCCCGCTGGGACCATCGCGGTGACAGTCAGTTGTCGATCATCCTGGCGGGCAGCCATGTGGGGATGATGGAGGAACTGGTGGCAAGCGACGCGCCGCTGTTCGGGCGCCCTGACATGCACCTTCGTTTGCAACCGTTCAGCTGGCGCCACGCCCCGCTGTTGGTCGGTGGCCCCGACCCCGAGGTGTGGTTGGAGGCCTACGTGACCGTCGGCGGAATGCCGCGGTATCTGTCGCTGTGGGATCAACGTCACGATGCCGCTGCCAACCTGACGGAGATGTTGGACGGCCCGGGGGCCCCTCTGGGTGACGAGGGGACGGTGGTGTTGCAGGAACTGACGCCCGGGTCGGCGGCCGCACGGGTGCTGGAGCTTGTGGCGCTGGACGCCGGATCGTTCACCGCGATCCGAGATCGTGCTGGCCTGGCACCGGCGACGACCAGCGAGGCGTTGTCGTCCCTCGAACGCCTGGGACTGTTGGACCGCCTGACCCCCGTTGGGGAGGACCCACGGCGGACGAAGAAGGTCCGCTATCAGGTCCGCGACCCGTTCCTGCGCCTGTGGTTGGGGGTTGTCCTTCCTCACCGTGACGCCTTTGAGATGGGTCGCGGCCAGGCGGTGTTGAAGCGTGCGGCTGATCGGATCGCAGCTTCGCAGGCGGCTGCCCTGCGAGGGGTGGTGACCGACTGGCTGGCTGCCAGAACCGGTGTCGCCTGCGGGGAGTGGTGGGGAGGGCCCGGTCAGGACGTCGTGGATGTGATGGCCGTCGACGGCCCCCATGTCGTCAGCGCCGTGAGTTGTCACTGGGCCGGGGGGGTCGACGGCGGGGTTTGGCGCGACCGGCTGCGACGGGAACTCGACAGCCGCCCCGACGACGTCACGGTGGTCGCGCGTACCGGCAGTGGTGTGGTCACCCCCGGTCAGATGTACGAAGCCGCCGAGGCAGACGTAGGCTGAGGCCATGGGAATTGTCGCCAACGACCCGAAGAAGTCCGACGAGCAGCAACCAGGGGGGTTCGGGTTGATGATGGACCTGAACGTCCAGTCGTGTCCGCAGTGCCGACGCGAGGTTCCTGACTGGGTCGAGGAATGCCCCGACTGTGGGGCCCCGCCGGTGCCGCGCACGTCACTGCAATCAGCACTGCCTGACATCCCCGCCCACCTGTTGGACGAGGACGCGTCAGAAGGGCCCGACGCATAGGTGGCCACCTCGGACCGCCCGGCTGCCGAGGGTCTGTCGCCGGGTCACTATCCGCCCTCACCCGTTCAGGTCGACCACACCGCACCGGTCCCCCGCCGGATCAGTGCACGGTATGACGGCGTCACCGTGTTCGACACGATCAAGGCGATGTATGTGTGGGAGCACCCCTACTACCCGCAGTTCTACATCCCCGCCGACGATGTCGACACCAGCCTTCTGATCCAGGAAGGCAGGCCCAAGGACACCTCACGGGGGAGGGTTCAACCGCACACGCTCCACCACGGCACCCGCCGTACCCCGGGCGCCGCCATGCACCTGCGTGAGTCCACCGTTGCAGGCCTTGATCGAACGTATCGCTTCACCTGGGCTGCGTTGGACGCCTGGTTTGAGGAGGACGAACAGGTCTTCGTCCACCCCAGAAGCCCCTACGTCCGGGTCGATGCCCTGCGGTCGCGGCGGCATGTCCGCGTGCAGAAGGACGGGATCGTCCTGGCAGAGTCTGCCGCCCCCGTCGCGGTGTTCGAAACGGGTCTGCCCACCCGCTGGTATCTGGACCGCAGCGACATCCGCTGGGCACATCTGACGCCCAGCCAGACCCGCAGTCGCTGTCCGTACAAGGGAACCACCAGCGACTATTGGACCGTGATGACCCCTGCCGGGCGATATGAGGACCTGGCCTGGGCCTACGACTTTCCGACCCGGCAACTGCAGCCCATCACCGGGCTGGTGGCTTTCTACAACGAGCAGGTCCACATCACGGTGCACCCACAAAGAATTGACACCCCGGCAACACCAGCTTCGGCCTAGCCGTGTCAAAAACTTGTGGCGCGGGGCGTCTGCCTGCCCGGCGCCTCAGACGTTGCCGGCGTAGGAGTGCAAGCCGACCACGAACAGGTTGACCGCGTAGTAAGTGACCATCAGGGCACCGAACGCCACCACACCGACCCAGGCAGCCTTGCGCCCCCGCCATCCTCGCGTCGATCGGCTGTGCAGATATGCGGCATACAACACCCAGGTGACAAACGATCCGGTCTCCTTGGGATCCCAGCCCCAGTACCGACCCCACGCCTCTTCGGCCCAGATCGCCCCGCACATGATGCCAAAGGTGATCAACGGGAACGCAAACGCTGTGGTGCGGTAGGCCAGGTTGTCAAGTTTTGCCGCCGGCGGCAGATGCGGAATCGCGTACCACACGCCCGCACCGATCAGCGCGAAGGCGCTGGCCGCGATCATCGCCGGTACCGGCGAGCGCCACACGGCCAGGACGAAGATCAGCACGCCGACGAAGGGCAGCGCCGGGAACAACATCGGGTTCAGGGCATCACGTTGGGCCAGCAACGAGGACTGTTCCACCTCGAGCAGGTCATCACCCACCACATGCCCCACGATGTCATGGGTGTCCGACCCAACCGTTGACACCTGTGCGGCGCCGACGGTCGAACCGGTGAACGTGTCAGTCCGTGCCACCTTGCGTTCGGCGTGGTCCTTGACCAGGTACAGCACGGTCGCGACGAACGCGACGATGAAGACGGAGGAGGAGAACATCATCGTGCTGGTGTGGATCTGCAACCAGTAGGACTCCAGAGCCGGCACCAGGGGGCCGGCCTGGGTGAACAACAGCAACGAGGACGTCATCATCAGCACGGCAGCGGCGATGA
>JBBSNE010000255.1:0-4800 GCA_038232815.1 Euzebyales bacterium
CAGTCCAAGTCGTTGATCTTTGATGTCTACGGGGCCTACGTCCGTGACCTGGGCGGATGGATCAGCATCGCCAATCTGATCACACTTGTCCGTCAGTTGGGTCCCGATGAGCAGGTCGTGCGGTCCTCGGTCTCGCGCTTCGCCGGCAAGGGACTGCTGGCACGGCGTAAGACGAACGGGCAGGTCGGTTATCAGTTGACCGAGCGGGCCATGGCCATGTTGGCAGAGGGGGATGACCGCATCTTCAAGAGGTTGGAACCCGCCGACCTGGACCACGGCTGGGTCCTGGTGACGTTCTCGGTGCCCGAAGAGATCCGGGCCGCGCGCCACCAACTGCGAACCCGCCTGACCCTGCTGGGGTTCGGCAACCTGAGCAACGGCTTGTGGATCGCCCCGCACCGTGCCATGACCAGGGCCATCCAGACCGTTGCCGACCTTGGCCTGGAAGCCCACGTCGATCTGTTCAAGGCCCACCACCACGCCTTCGGTGACGAACGGACGTTGGTGGAACGGTGCTGGGACATTCCGGCCATTGCCGCCGCCTATCACGACTTCCTGATCGACTTCGCCCCCGTGTCCAAGCGGGTCCTCGACGACGTGGATCCGGCCACCGCGTTCGTCGAGTACACCCTGGCATTGCATCGGTGGCGCAAGCTCCCCTACGTCGATCCGGGGTTACCCGGTGAACTGCTGCCCGACGATTGGGAGGGAACGCCGGCCGCCGCCCTGTTCAACCAACTGCGCGCGCGGCTTGAACCCCTCGCCCGCCAACATGTGCTGACCACCGTAGTGCCTCAGCCAACCGCCTGATCAGCGCCCCGTCCATTCCGGCGGACGACCGTCACGGTTGGCGGCCAAGAACTCGGCATGGTCATTGCTGCGCATCAACAGTGCTTGGGCGAATGCCTCAAGCTCGATGGCCGAGGCCAGGTCGGTGTCCTGCTCGCGGGTCAACAACTTCTTGGTGACCGCATGGGCAAACGTGGGACCGTCGGCCAGACGCCGCGCCCACTCGGTTGCCATCTCCACGACCGCCCCGTTTTGGACCACCCTGTTGGCCAGCCCGAAGCGTTCGGCAGTCTCGGCGTCCACCCGGTCACCGAAGAACAACAGTTCCGCCGCCCGGCCCATCCCGACGACCCGTGGCAGCAGGTAGGCACAGCCCATGTCGGCCCCGGCCAGCCCCACCTTGGTGAACAGGAAATGAAACGCCGCACCCTGGGCCATGATCCGCAGGTCGGCCGCCAGCGCGATGACGACCCCGGCCCCGGCCGCGGTGCCGTTGATGGCGGCGATGATCGGCACAGGCACCTCCCGCATCTGCTTGACCACCGCCCCGGTCATGCGGGTGAAGTCGGTGACCATGCGGTTGTCGCCACGTTCCAGCAGGTCGCCGATGATCTCCTCCACATCACCCCCGGAACAAAATCCCTTGCCCCGACCGGTGATGACAAGGACATGGACGTCGTCGCGGTGTTCCACCTCCACCAGCAGGTCACGCAGGTCGGCGTAGGTGTCAAGGGTCAGTGCGTTCAGCCGGTCGGGACGGTCCAGGGTGATGGTGCCCACCCCGTCGTCGACCGCGAAGTCGAAGTTTTGCCAGTCCTCGGTGAACGGGGCGGAACCGCGGAATCTGGTCATCTCGTGTCTCCTCCATCAAGCACCAACGCCTGGCCGTTGACCGGGGCCGCCAGTTTGCTGGTCAGGTAGGCGACGGCGGCGGCGACCTCCTGAGGTCGGATCAACCGCCCCAGCAACGAGGCCCGTTCCAGAATGGCCCGTGCCTCGTGCGGTTCACGCCCGGTGGTGTCGGCGATCCGCTGTACCGACGCATCGGTCATGTCGGTGTCGACGAAGTGGGGGCAGACCGCGTTGACGGTGACTGCCGGGCCGACCTCGACTGCGGCGCTGCGGACCAGCCCGATGACGGCGTGCTTGCTGGCCGCATAGCCGCTGATGTAGGGGCTGCCCCGCACACCGGAGGTGGAGGCGACCACGACGACGCGGCCAAATCCGCGCTCACCCATGCCTGGCACGAACGTCCGCATCCCCAAGAACGCCGCGGTGGCATTGACCGACATCTGACTGTTCCAGTCCGTCAGGGTGGCACGGGCCAGGGGGGCGGAGGTGGAGGTTCCGGCACACAGGACCAACGTGTCGATCTCGGGGAGTGACTCCTGCAACGACGACCAGTCCCCTTCCTCCGTGGCATCCGCCGCCGTGGCGTGCACCGTCAGACCGTGTTCTTTGAACGTCTTGGCCAGCTCGTCCAGGGACGCTGCGTCACGCCCCGTGGCGTGCACCTCGAAGTCGTCGGTGGCCAGCCGCTGCACGACCGCCCGCCCGATGCCACGCGACCCGCCGACGACCAGGGCCCGCCGCAGCGGGGTGTCGTCAGGCATCGCGGTACAACTCCCGGGCGATGATGGTCCGTTGGATCTCTGAGGCGCCCTCATAGATACGTAGGGCCCGGACCTCGCGGTACAGCTCCTCCAGACGGTGGCCGACCTGCAACCCGGCGGCGCCGTGGATCTGGATGGCCCCGTCGATGACCTGCTGGGCCATCTCGGTTGCGAACAGCTTGGCCATGGCTGCCGGCTTGGTGGTGCGCCGCTGACCGATGTCATGGGCGTCCGCGGCGTCGGCGACCAGCAACCGCGCGGCCTGGATCTGGGTGGCCATGTCGGCCAAGCGGTGGCTGACGGCCTGGAAGTCCCGCAGTGACTGGCCAAAGGCCTTGCGGTCGCCGGCGTGGGTGACAGCCATCTCAAAGGCGGACTGGGCCATGCCCACCGCGGCAGAGCCGACGCTCGGACGAAACCGGTCCAGAGTTTGCATGGCCACGGCGAAACCGGCATCTGCCTCTCCCAACAGATGGTCCTCGGGCAGCACGACCTGGTCAAGGGTCAGCGTGCCAAGGGCGTGGGGGGCCACCATCTCAAGGGGCTCGCCACCGACGCCGGGCAGGTCGGCGGGCAGACAGAACGCTGACACCCCACGCGACCCGGCATCGGGGGTGGTCCGGGCGAACACGGTGTAGACGTCGGCGTCGGGGGCGTGGGAGATCCAGGTCTTGGCACCCTCCAATACCCACCCGTCGGCGGTGTGGGTGGCACTGGTGGTGATCGCCCCGGCGTCGCTGCCTGCCCCCGCCTCGGTCAGCGCGAACCCGCACACCGCCTGCCCGGCCGCCACCTTCGGGATCCATTGCTTGCGGACGGCATCGGATGCGGCCAACAGCAGCGGGTAGGAGCCCAGGCCCTGCACCGCGAAGGTGGTTTCCGCCGTGGGGGATTCGGCCGCCAGGGCCTCACGGATCAGACACAGTTGGCTGGCCAGGACCTGTTCGTCGGCCGAGCCGCCAAGCTCTGTGGGGAACAGCCGTTGGGACAGCCCCAGATCGGCAAGCGCAGTCACCAACGCCCGGTTGACCCGGCCCGGCCGGCCGTCCTCGACGAGGGGGACCAACCGGTCAGAGGCAAGCGTTCTGAGCGCATCCACGGTCAGCGTGGCGGGCTGGTCAGGATCGGCGGGCACGTCGCAGACCATAACGTTTCCTTTACGGTGGACAAAGTTTGGATATATTGACCGTCAGCGCACGTCGCGTTTCAGGAGGGTCAGACATCACGTGAAGGTCACGATCGTAGGCGGAGGACCAGGTGGGTTGTATGCCGCGATCCTGTTGAAGGCGGCGGATCCGTCGCGTGACATCACGGTGTTTGAGCGCAACGCCCCCGATGACACCTTCGGCTTCGGCGTGGTCTTCAGTGCGGCGACTCTCAGCGGGTTGCAGGCGGCCGATGAGGCCAGCTTCGAGGCGATCAGCGGCCAGTGGGTCATGTGGGACCCGGTGGAGGTGCGCTACGCCGGACAGCGGGTCCGGGCCGGCGGCAACAACTTTGCGGCGGTCAGCCGTCATCGTCTGCTGGCGGTGTTGCAACAACGCGCCAGGGATGTGGACGTGGACCTGCGGTTCAACACCGAGGTGGAGGATCTGTCACGGCCCGACGACGCTGATCTGTTGATCGCTGCGGACGGGATCAACTCGGGCGTCCGTGCGCTGCATGCGGAGCACTTCGGACCCCGGGTCACGCGTGAGGGCAGCAAGTTCATCTGGCTGGGCACCTCCAAATGGTTCGACGCGTTCACCTTCATCTTCCAGTCCAACAGCGACGGGCTCTTCCAGGCCCACATCTATCCCTTCACCGCCGACCGCAGCACCTTCATCGTCGAATGTGATCAGGCGACCTGGCGCCGTGCGGGTCTGGACGCGGTCGATCCCACGTCGCTTGCGCCGGGTCAAAGCGATACCGCCAGCATTGCCTATCTGGAGTCGTTGTTCGCCCCGCATCTGGACGGCCACCCCTTGATCGGCAACAACTCCAAATGGTTGGACTGGCACACCGTGCGGACCAAGACGTGGCGCCATGGGCGGACCGTGTTGCTGGGGGATGCCGCGCATACGGCGCATTTCTCGATCGGGTCGGGCACCAAGCTTGCGATGGAGGACGCCGTTGCCCTGGCCGCGGCGATCGACCGCCAACCCGACCTGTCGGATCCCCATTTGGACACGGCCTTGATGGAGTATGAGAGCACGCGTCGTCCTGCGGTCGAGGGGATCCAGCAGGCGGCGGAGGACAGCCTGTCGTGGTTCGAGCGCTACCACCGGTACTGGGGATTCCCCGCCCCTCAGTTCACCTACAGCCTGCTGACCCGCAGCAAGCGGGTGGATTATGACAACCTACGTCGCCGGGCACGACCGCTGGTCGAGGCGTTGGACCGGTGGTATGACGCCTGGAC
>JBBSNE010000256.1:0-4787 GCA_038232815.1 Euzebyales bacterium
AGGGTGAAATCTCCGATCCGTTTGTACCCCGCCCCAAGGATCTGCGCCCGGCGGACCTGTACCGGTTGCATCCCCGGATAGGCCTGGGTCCAAAAGTCACTGACCGCCTGCCGAACGGTCGGGGCCAGCCAGACCGGTTCGGTCAACGCCATCACCCCACCGGGCCGGAGCAACGGCCGCCACTGCTCCAATGCCTCTTGGAAGCCCAAGACGTAGGCCGCCCCCTCACACCACACCGCATCGAACGGCCCCAACCCCGCCAACTCACCCAGTTCGGCCATGTCTCCCACGACCGCCTCGACCCGATCGGCGACACCGGCGGCCACCGCACGCCGCCGCACCTCCTCCACGAACGGCAGATGCGCATCAACCGCCACGATGTGCGCCTCGGGCAGTTCATCTGCCAACGTCAACGTTTGCCGACCCGGTCCGCATGCAATGTCAAGAACCTGCACCAAGCCGGCCAGATCAGGCGCCAACGACAGTGCCCGACGCGTCGAAGCCGCCGATCCGGGTCCCTCCTGGGGTAGGCCCGAATGGATTCGAAAGAACGCGTCGCTCATCCGAACTTGGCAACCCACTGTTGCAGCTGCTCGGACTTGGCCGAGGAGGCCTGGGCCCAGGATTCATATTCCAAAACCGCCGCCAGGTCGTCGGTCTGCACCGCGATGTCGACCGATGTCTTGATGTGGCGCGCCAGCAACGGGTCGACCTCGGCGAAGCGATGGGCCAGATCGGTGGCGACCGCGACACAGTCCTGTTCTGGACCCTCGGCCAGACCCAACTCGACTGCCCGCTCTGCCTCGATCAGATCGCCCAACAACAACGTGGTCAACGCCCGTGACGCCCCCATGGCCCGGACCAAAAACCAGGTGCAACCCCCTCCCGGGTGAAGCCCGATCTTGGAGAAGGTGGCCCCAAACTTCGCATGCGGGCCCGCGATCCGGATGTCACAGGCCATGGCCAAGTTCAACCCGGCGCCCACCGCGGCCCCGTTGACGGCGGCAATCGTGGGGAACGGCAACTCCCCAATGGCCAGGAATGCCTTGTAATAGCCCTGGAGTTCCTCGCGGATGACCTGGACACTGCGGTCGCTGTCCCCGAACAGTTGGGGTAGATCGGCACCGGCACAAAACCCCTTGCCCTCCCCGGTGACCACGAGCGCACGAATGTCGGCATCCTCAGACAGGTCGGCTGCCGCGGCGACCATCTCATGTGCCATCTCATACCCCATGGGATTGCGACGTTGTGGATCGGTCAACGTCATCGTGGCGACGCCGTCTTGAGCGACGGAAACGGACAGCTTGGACATGGGAGGACCTTTCGGAGGGGACGCAGGCCTGATGACTACACTGTGCGTCCGCTGAAGCGCAACTATCCGAGGGGCTGGTATCGGCCGCAACCTGGAACTGATCACGACCGGCCCCGAGCAGACCAAACAGGTCGCCGGGACCGTCGCGGCAGCGATCCTACCGGGTGACGTGATTGCGCTGACCGGTGAGATCGGCGCCGGCAAGACCTGCTTCGTCCAGGGGGCTGCCGCTGCGTTGGGCGTCCGCGAGCGCGTGACCAGCCCCTCGTTCATCTTGCGCAAGGAATATCAAGGCCGGCAACTGCGCGTGTTGCACCTGGACGTCTACCGGTTGGAAAGCCTGCAAGAGGTGTTGGACGTCGGCTTCGCCGAGGGACACGGTAACGGACACGTGACGTTTGTGGAGTGGGGCGACGCCATGGCGCCGTTGTTACCCCACGATCACCTTGAAGTCGAACTGCGACTGCCGTGGCTGGATGCGACGACGGTGGGCTCCGCCGCAGTTGCGGGGGATTTCGAGCCCGAGCCACGCACCCTGATCCTGACGCCCCACGGGCACGGCTGGGCACGCCGCCTGAACGAGGCGCGTCCGGCCTTGAAACCCTGGATGGTGGAGGAGGGATGAGCAGATGCTCGTACTGGCCATAGAAACCTCCACACCGGCTGCCAGCGTCTGCCTGGGCAGTGAGGCAGGGATCGTCGCCAACGTCGAGATCGGCACTGGCCTGCCCCATTTGTCCCGTGCGCACGGGGCGTTCGTCGCCCCGGCCATCCAGTATTGTCTGACCACCGCCGGACTGGACAACACGGCGGTCAACGGTGTTGCGGTGTCGTTGGGGCCGGGCTTGTTCACCGGCATGCGGGTCGGTATGGCCACGGGGCAGGCGTTCGCGCACGCCCGTGGTCTGCCCATGGTCGGGCTGGCGTCGTTGGACCTGCTGGCGTTTCCGCAACGACATGTCCGCCGGCTGATCTGCAGCGTCATCGATGCGCGGCGTGAGGAGCTGTTCTGGGCGATGTACCGCTCTGCCCCCGGTGGGATTCAACGGGTGGGTGAGTTTCGTCGGGGGCGCCCTGACACCCTGGCCGGTGAGATCGAGGCAACCACCGAAGACACGCTGTGTGTGGGCGAGGGGGCCCGGATGCATACGGGGCTGCTGGAGAGTGCGGGGGCTGACGTGGCCGACGGCATGGGCGCCCATCCCAGTGCCCGGGCGTTGGTTCAGTTGGCACTGCCGCGATTCATTAGGGAAGAGACCAGACGGCCTGACGAGTTGGCCCCGATCTATCTGCGGCAGGCTGATGCGCAGATCAACTGGGCCAAACGTGGGGCATTGCACGGTGGCACCGCGGGGGGGTTGTGACCGGGCCGCGCATCATCGCCATGACAGCGGCGCACATCGGCCAGGTCGCTGACATCGAGGCAATGGTCTCAGACCGGGTCTCAGAACGCCCCTGGTCCGCTGCCACGTTTCGGTCCGAACTCCGGCATTCCGACAGGTGTTATGTGACCGCGTGGCCAGATGATGAGGGGTCGGATCGACTGCTGGGATACGGCGGGGTGAGGACCATGCTGGACGAGGCGCACATCACCACCGTCGCCGTCGATCCGGGCTGGCAGCGGCGGGGAATCGGTGGCCATCTGATGGCCGCGCTGATGCAGGCGGCGTTGCGTTCACCGGCCACTGCAGCCACGCTGGAGGTCCGGGCCAGCAACCTGGCGGCCCAACGGTTGTACAGCCGGTTCGGATTTGCCCCCGTCGGGGTTCGCCCTCGTTACTACTCAGCCACTGCCGAGGACGCGATCATCATGTGGGTCCACGACATCGACACTCCCGACTATGCGAATCGGCTTGCTGTTGCACAGACCCGCCTGACCGCACCATCCACGGCGGTGCGGAACTGATGCTCGTCATGGGCATAGAGACATCTTGTGACGAAACGGCCGTCGCGCTGGTCTCTGACGGAACGACAGTTCGGTCAAACGTCATCGGCTCCCAGGTCGACCACCACCGTCCGTTTGGCGGAGTGGTACCCGAGATCGCCGCGCGGGCGCACCTGGAGATGTTGTTACCGACCGTCGATCGGGCCTTGGTCGAGGCGGGGGCGACCTATGCAGATCTTGACGGGGTGGCGGTCACCGCCGGCCCCGGTTTGGTCGGAGCGTTGCTGGTGGGCGTGGCCGGCGCAAAGTCCATCGCACTGGCGCTTGACCTGCCCTTCATCGGCATCAACCACTTGGAGGGTCACGTCTGTGCCACCCAACTGGAGTACGGCCTGCTGGATCCGCCCATCTTGGCGCTGATCGTCTCGGGAGGGCACACAAGCCTGGTGCTGTTAGGGGCCGACGGGGCGTTTTCGACAATCGGGGCCACGGTCGATGATGCCGCCGGCGAGGCCTTCGACAAGATCGCCCGTTTCATGGGGCTGCCGTTCCCCGGGGGCCCAGAGATCGATGGACTGAGCCAGACCGGAGACCCGACCGCCATCGCGTTTCCGCGGCCGATGGCTGGTGACGACACCTATGACTTCTCGATGTCGGGCTTGAAGACTGCGGTCATCCGCGAGCTTCGTCGGCGTGACGCGGCGGGGGAGGACATCGACCTGGCCGACGTGGCCGCGTCGTTCACCGAGGCAATCACCGACGTGCTGGTCGCAAAGACGTTGCGGGCCGCAGCCGCATACGACATCGAGACGGTCACGATGGTCGGCGGGGTCGCCGCCAACACCCGTCTGCGAGAGGCCATGCAAGACGGGTGTGACCGGACCGGCCTTCGCATGCTGTTACCACAGCCTGTGTTGTGTACCGACAACGGCGCGATGATCGCCGCCGCCGGGTTCAACCGACTGTCGGCAGGTCAGCGGACACCGTTGCACCTGGACGCCGATCCAAGCCTTCCCTTCACGCCAATGCCGACACGATGACAGCGCCCCCCTCATGACGACCACCCCGTCGCGGCTGACCGCTCGCCGGCTGCGCCCCGGCGAGTCGGGCACGGTCATGCGTGCGTTGGAATCAGATTTCGGACGCCTGGCGGACGGGGTGTGGGACGCGCGTCACCACTACCTGCTTGACGCCCTGGATCGGGGGCAGACAGACCGGTTCGTGGTGTGTGGGGACGATCTTCCGCGCGCAGTGGCCCATCTGGGGACCAGTGGGACGGTGGTGCCGGCGGGCGATCCCGCCGCGGCAGAGGAACTGGCCCCGTTCGTCGAACGGTCCCGGTGGCGCATTCTCATCGGTGACGAGGACATGGCCAGGGCGTTGTTGGAGGTCAGCGGGCGGGGATGGTGGCGCCGTCAACCCTCGGTCCGCGTCCAACGACTGATGGTCCTTGGACCCGAGCGCCTGGTGGACAGCGCCCCTGTTGGAGGATTTCGCAGAGCCGGCCGGGAGGACCTGGATGTCTTGGAAGACTTTGCCTGCCTCCTGCATGTGGAGGACCGGATGGGCCCAGCCCTGACCGGTAGTGCC
>JBBSNE010000257.1:0-4759 GCA_038232815.1 Euzebyales bacterium
GACACCGCAGCCGATGCCAACCTCGATTTGGCCCAAACGAATCTTGTTGGTTACGGCGATCACCGCTTCCAACGAGGTATCGCACGCCTTTTGGATGTCAAAAGCTGGTGTCGCGGCTGACAGGGCACTTCCCAGCACCGCCTCTCGGACCAGGTTGTAGTCCCGGGCATGCTTCAACACGGCCCCACCCGCCACCTCACCCAGACGCTGCCCGGCCAGGCCATAGCGTGCGACCAACCCGTCAAGGGTGGTGATCAACATGTCGGTGTTGCTGGCCTTCGCATAGGCGGTGTTGGCACGGGCAAACGGGATCCGGTTGCCCCCTATGACAACGGCGTCAGCAGTGGTTGGTGGGGTCGTACTCATGAACGTCTCCTACGGCGGTGGTCGTACCTGTACGCCATATCCCGTGGCGCGATTGCGACACATGAGGCCTCATGTCAGGTAACCGGTGGCAGGCAGCACCATTGGTTTCAGCGCCTCAGGGGTTTCATCGACCGCCATCAACGCCTGTTCGACCTGTTCCAAACCGAAGCGATGGGTGACCAGACGGTCCAACTCAATACGCCCCGCGGCCACCAGGGCGATGGCCTCAGGATAGGTGTTGGCGAAGCGAAACGACCCGGTCAGCCACAATTCGCGCTCTTGGATGTGGGCCAAGGGGAGGGTGACGTCGCCGTCTCCCCCCATGCCGACTGCGACGATCGTGCCGGCGGCACGAACCCCGTCCACGGCGGCGGCCAACACGGCGGGCACACCTGAACACTCGATCAACACGTCGGCGTCCAACCCATCCAAATCCGCCTGCGCCGCAAGCAGGGTCGTCGTGGCCCCCAAGTCGGCGGCGACCGTCAACCGCGCCGGGTCCACGTCAGTGATTGTGACTTGGGTCGCGCCCCTGACCAGCGCGGCCTGCACCATCAGCAACCCGATCGGTCCCGCGCCGGTCACCAACACGTGATCGCCGGGTCCGACCCGGGAACGACGTGTGGCCCACAACGCCACCGACAACGGTTCGATCAGCGCCCCCGCTTCGTCACTGACCGAATCGGGCAGCGGATAGGCGAAGTCCTGGTGGATCACCTGATACCGGCTGAATGTCCCGTCGATCGGAGGTGTGGCGAAGAACCGGATGTCAGGACACAAGTTGTAGCGACCCTCGCGGCAATAGCGGCAACTGCGGTCCGGAACGCCGGGTTCAAGGGCCACCCGGGTTCCCAGTTCGTGACGAGTCGCCTCGCTGCCCCGTCCGACGATGACCCCTGACGTCTCATGGCCCAGGATCAGGGGCGCCTCGACGACGAATGAGCCGATGCGGCCGTGGCGGTAGTAGTGGGTGTCGGACCCGCAGACCCCGACGGCGCTGACCTGCACCAGAACTTCATCGGGCCCGGGTCGGGGAACCGGGACATCTTCGACCCGGATGTCCTCGGGGGCATACAGAATCGCCGCCCGGTTGTCTTGATCAGTCATGGTCAGCGACCGTAGGCGACGCCGTCAAGCGCAGCAATACGACGGTTTCGGTTGCACGGCGGATGGCCCATCGGCCGTCAGATGCGCTGTTTCGCGACCGCTTGCCCGTACAGTCGTGACCATGACCGACACGTGGGAGGTGGAACCGTCCGGACCGTTGTCCGGAGATGTCGAGGTAGCAGGTTCCAAAAACGCCGTCACCAAGCACATGGTGGCTGCCCTGCTGTCCAACGAACCATCGACCATAGCAAACGTCCCCGACGTCGGGGACGTGGCCATCACCGCTTCCATCCTGACCTCGCTGGGGGTGGGTGTCGAACGGAACAACGGTGCGGTCACAATTGACCCCAGCGGACCCATCGACAGTGAAGTGTCGGTTGAGTACACCGGGCTGAACCGGATCTCGATCCTGTTGCTGGGACCGCTGTTGTACCGAAGTGGTGAGGCATTCGTGCCGATGCCCGGTGGGGACAAGATCGGACGGCGGCCCATCGACTTCCACGTTGCAGCGCTCCGCGCGTTCGGGGCTGAGGTCGAAGAAACCGAAACCGGTGTCCTGGCGCGGGCCCACCGACTGACCGGCGCGCGCATCGACCTGCCCTACCCCTCGGTCATGGCCACCGAAGCCGTCTTGATCACCGCCTCATTGGCCGAAGGCCGGACCGTGCTGACCGGGGCGGCCACCGAACCAGAGATCTTGGAGTTGGCGTTGTTCCTACAGCGCATGGGCGCCCGGATTCAGCGTCAGCCGGGGCGGCGGTTCGTCATCGACGGGGTGGAACGTATGCACGGTGCGACCAGGGCGTTGGCCGGTGACAGGTTGGAGGCGTTCAGTTACCTGGTCGCTGGCTTGATCTCCGGTGGCCAGGTGCGGGTCAAGGGATGTCCGCAGGCAGCGCTGACGACCGCGCTGACCACGTTGCAGGCGATGGGTGCCGAGATCCGGATCACTGATGAGTACGTGGCCGCTGAGCAGAGGCGGCCACTGGGGGCTGTGGCCATCCATACCGACACCCACCCCGGCTTTGCCACCGATTGGCAGTCACCCCTGTTGGTGCTGATGACCCAGGCCTACGGGATGTCGGTGCTCCATGAGACCGTGTTTGAAGATCGGGTGCGTTACCCCGCGCAGGTGATCGACGCGATGGGCGGGGAGATCGAGATGTTCGCGACCTGCCTGGGTGGCCCTGACTGCCGCTTCGCCGACCGCAACGCCAAGCATTCGGTGGTCGTTCGTGGGGTCAGCAAGTTGGTGGGCACCGAGGTTGAGATTCCTGATGTCCGCGCCGGCTTCTCCGGTGTGATCGCGGCGTCGGTCGCCGACGGCCTGTCGCGCATCAGCGGTGTACGACATCTGGAGCGCGGCTACGACAACCCCTTCGACCGCCTGAGCAGCCTTGGCTTGACCCTTCGTCGGGTCTGAGTTGGGTCCGCGGGCGTGAGGTTTGCCATCTGGTAGGTCGAGGTCTAGGTGGCCCAACCCCTCCACGATTTGGTGCATCTTGCGCACATGTGATCGGAATCGACCAAGCTGGGCGGGGGAGTCGGGACAGTCGTGCCAGCGACCGCACACCATGCTGATTTGGTGCATTTTGCGCACATGGGAGAGGATCGACCAAGCTGGGAAGGGTGACGGGAGGCGGCGGGTCTGCTCGGCCCGGCGCGGCCTGGATGGGGGGTGACTTGGTGCAGTTGGCTCAAATGTGAGCGTGATCGACCAAGCTGGGTCCGCCGGATCTGGGAGGTGGCCCGGGCTTGGCGTAGTGCGGCCTAGTCCCGCTGCCGTGCTGTTCCGCGGGCGGGTGCTCGTATCTGAACTGGGCCTGCATGGTGTCAGGCCCTCATCACTCCGGGAGGTTTGACGGATGGAGACGGGCGTTATCGGTAAGGATGTGCGCAGACGACACCTTTGGAGGCCGAACATGCGCGATGACTGGTTTGATGTCGAAGGGCTGCTGAGCAGTGAAGAACTCGACCTGCGTACCCGCGTCCGAGCATGGTGTGACGACGTGGTTTTACCCGAGATCGGTACGTACTGGGAGGCGGGGGAATTTCCCCTGGAACTGTTCAGCGGGTTGAAGGACCTCGACATCATCGGGGGGACCGTCGACGGCTATGGCTGCCCCGGCCTGTCCGAACTCGCCGCCGGGGTGCTGATGTCAGAGTTGGGGCGCTGCGACGGCAGCCTGGCCACGTTCTACGGCGTGCAGTCATCGCTGGCCATGCGCTCCATCGCCTACCTGGGATCAGAGGAACAGAAGCAACGCTGGTTGCCCCCGATGGCGACGCTGGAAAAACTTGGCTGTTTTGCCCTGACCGAACCGGACCACGGGTCTGACATCGTCGGTATGGGCACCCGGGCCAAACAGGACGGGGACCACTGGATCCTGGACGGTGAGAAGAAGTGGATCGGCAACGGGACGGTCGCTGACGTGGCGGTGGTCTGGGCGCGCGACGACGACGGCGAGGTCGGTGGGTTCATTGTCGACACCGACCGGGCCGAGACCGACGCCGACGGCAACGTGGAGGGGTGGACCGCCGAGCAGATCACCGGCAAGGTCGGCAACCGGGCGGTGTGGCAGGCCCACATCACCATGGACGCCGTTCGCGTCCCCGTCGAGGACCGCTTGGTCGACGCCGACGGCTTCGCCGACACCTCCAAGGTGTTGACCGCCAGTCGTGCCGGGGTGGCCTGGGAGGCACTGGGTCACGCCGAGGCGGCCTATGACCTGGCGACCGCGTATGCGGTGGATCGGGAGCAGTTCGGCGAACCCATCGCCTCGTTTCAACTGATCCAGCAACGGCTGGCAGGCATGCTCGCCCAGCTGACGACACTGCGGCTGCTGTGTGTCCGCCTGAGCCAGATCGAGGACCTGGACATGCCCACCGCTGCCCTGGCCAAGATGCAGGCTGCCCGGACGGCTCGATCGATGTTGGCCGATGCCCGCGCGACGCTCGGCGGCAATGGAATCCTGCTGGAACACCATGTCGCCCGCCACCACGCCGACATCGAGGCGGTCTACACCTATGAGGGAACCGACGATGTCCAGGCGTTGATCGTGGGCCGGGGTATCACAGGCATCTCAGCGTTTTCATAGGCGGCGACCGGTCACACATCCAGTTGGTCCGCCAGGTCGACCAGATCATCGGCGGTGATGTCGGCACCCGGATCCTCTTCGGCAACGCCGTCGGGGCCGTGCTCGAGTGGGCGGCGAACCAAGGCGGTGCGTAGTCCCAGTGCTCTGGCCGCCTGCAGATCGTCGGCGTGTGCGGCGACCATCATCAC
>JBBSNE010000258.1:0-4744 GCA_038232815.1 Euzebyales bacterium
CCTGCAACCCCTCCACCGGGATGGCCGGATGAGCCGTTCATGTCTGCGGCAGAACCTGCAACCGACATCGGGACGGCCGACGCGGTCACCCGCACCGTCGAGTCCGACCCAGATCTGGGCGCTTCAGCTGACGACTCGACGGACGCACACGACGCGCAGGTGACCGAGGCGGAAACCGACACCGATGAGATCGACGTCGTCGACACCTCCGGTCCAGCGGCGGTCAATGGTGGCCCGGCCGCCGACGCCGGTGTGGTGGCCGATCGCCGGGCTGAGGACGCCGAAGGCGCTGACCGTACCTTGCCCGACCCTCCCCACGGGCCGTTGATGACCGCCCCGGACGCACCCGCCGACGATCTGACACGCCTGGACGGGGTGGACGCAAGACTCCAACGTGCCCTCAACGATCAGGGCATCACCACCTATGGGCAGTTGGCGGCGATGAGTGACCAACAGGTCGATGAGTTGCAGGCCCGTATCCCTGACCTGCCGGATCACGGGGACGCCAACAGCTTGGTGGAACAAGCGCAGACGATGCGCCGCGACGGGTAGAGCCAACCGGTTGTCCACAGGTAGGTGAGATATCTCCGCGTAAGGAGATAGGGCACAGGCATCCTTTTGGGGTGCGTGCACAGTTGTTGCGACTGCGGTCGTCGATGCAGGACGTCGGCATCGCCCCGGCCGAGGCTCTGGCGCTGGTGATTCTGCTGAGCGGAGCGGCATCCTTGACAGCGGTCGTGTGGTGGTCAAACCGCCCTGCGGTCATCGAATCTCCCGTCCCTGTGATATCGACACCGGGCGGCATGGGTACCCCGCTGCTGGATGACGCCAGCCCAGCACCCGCGATCGTCGTGCATGTCAGCGGGGCCGTCACGGCTCCGGGCCTGGTCACCGTCCCCGCGAAGTCCCGAGTGGCCGACGCCATCCGGTCTGCAGGGGGCCTCACGGCAGATGCGGTCACCGATGCCTTGAATCTGGCCCGTCCTGTTGTCGATGGCGAACAGATCCTTGTGCCTGTCGCGGGACAACAGGTCGCGCCAGGGGGCGGCGGTTCTGCCACAGGCCCAACAGAAGACAGCCTGATCAGTCTGAACGCGGCTACCAGTGAGCAGTTGCAGCAATTGCCGGGGGTCGGGCCCGCCACAGCCGAAAAGATCATCGCGCATCGAGAAGCAATCGGTGGCTTCGTCGACCCTGCCCAGTTGCTGGAGATCACCGGCATCGGACCCAAGCGATTCGCTGAACTGCAACCACGGGTGTCGTTGTGAGCCTGGCGGTGATTCTGCTGGCAGCCGTGTGGAGCGGCGCCCTGCTGGGCGCCGGCGTCCCCCGATCACAGTGGTGGATTTGCGCTGCCGGGGTGTCGTTGGTCATGCTCCTGGCTGCCGCGTTGACGGGTCTTTGCCACCAGCGGGCAGGGCGGGGCCAGCGCCACGGGCGACTGGTCGCGGCCGCCGCGGTGGCTGCCTGGACGGTGTCGGGGTGGGGGGCTGCGGTACGCAGCGATGCGGTTCATCACGGACCCTTGGCGACTCGGGCCACCGAACGTGTGGCTGTGGCTGCAGAGCTGACCGCGGTGTCAGATGCTCGGGACGCGGGCCACGGCCAGCGCTGGGTGTTCGCGCGACTGTCGTTGATCAGTTGGGGCGCGACACCGGCCGTTCGTAGCCGTGAACGGGTCGTGGTCCGTCTGCCCTCAGAGGGCTTGATCGCCTTTGGTGCCAGCTACCGTTTCAAAGGTGTGGCCGCCCCCTTGGGCGACAGCCCTTCGGCCCACTACTACCGTCGGCTGGGCGCGGTCGTAGGCCTTGATCCCATCAGTCTGGTGCAGACCAGGGCGCCCCCGCGATGGCAGCGTGCGGCCACCCAGGTGCGGACATCGATCGCACGGGCGGCACACGACCGCTTGCCCCCCGAACGTGCAGCGCTGTTGACCGGGCTGGTCACCGGCGATCTGACGGGTCAATCGGAACAGGTGGGAACAGACTTCCGCACGGCCGGCCTCAGCCATCTGGTCGCGGTCTCGGGTTCGAATGTCGCGATCGTCGCCGCGGGAACGATGGCGCTGGCGCTGCTGGTCGGGCTGGACCGCCGAACTGGCTGGTGGATCTCACTGGGACTGGTGTGGTGGTTCGTCGTCATGGTTCGGGCCGATCCCAGCGTGCTTCGAGCTGCGGTCATGGCCTCACTGGTGTTCGCCGCCATGCTGGTCGGCCGGGTGCGATCCGCCGTTCATCTGTTGTCCACGGCAGGAATGCTGGTCCTGCTCGGTGATCCGATGCTGGCAGGCCGGTTGGGGTTCGTGCTGTCCATGGCCGCCACCGCAGGGGTGCTGCTGGTGGCCCCATCGCTCCAGCGGGGCCTGGCCAGTCACACGGCGTTGCCTCGCGGAACCCGTACGGTGCTTGCCGCCACCTGCGGGGCACAGTTGGCCGTCGCGCCCATTTTGATTGCGGGGGGAGGTGCGGTCCATCCCGCCAGCCTGCCCGCAAACCTCGTGGCAGTGCCGACTGCGGCCGTGGCCAGCATGATCGGTGCCGTCGCCGCGGTCGTGTCTGTGGTCAGTGTGCCGTTCGCCGGCGTCATGGCCTGGGTCACCTCCCCACTGCTTGGCGTCATCCTCGTTGTTGCCCGAATGTTTGCCTCATCCAGCGGTCGGCATGTGGCGACCATTGCGACGGGCGTCGTCGCGGCACTCGTTGTCGTCCGGCTACGTGGACTGTTGGGCCTGTCAGCAAGGCGCGCAATGATCGGTGTGCTTGCGGCCCTGGCGGTGACAAGCGTTGGGGCTGGTGTCCATCGGCTTCAGGCGCCGCCCGGCTGGCCTGACACTCCGATGCTGACGGTCGTCGATGTAGGGCAAGGTGATGCGTTGTTGTTGGGTGATCCGGTCGGCGGTTGGATGTTGGTGGATGCCGGCCCGGACCCGGTTGGTATGGCGTCGGTCTTGGCAGACATGGGCATCACTTCGCTGTCTGCGGCGGTGACCAGCCATGCCGATGCAGACCATGTGGGGGGAATGGCAACCGTTCTGCGGGCGTTGCCCGTGGGGCTCTTGATCATTGGACCCTTGGGGGACGAGGCCACAGCCGTGTTGTCCGCCGCCACGGCAGTAGGCACGTCGGTTCGGACAGTCAGCGCCGGCGACCGTTGGCGGCATGGCACCATGTCCATCCAGGTCTTGTCGCCACCGGCTGTCGGGTTGGGCCTTGATCGCAACGACAACTCGATGATGTTGCGCGTGGATGTCGACGGCGGCCGCAGTGTCTTGCTCTCTGGCGACGCCGAGGAATTGCCGCAGACGCTGCTGTTGGATCAGCCACTGATCGATGTCGACGTCCTGAAGGTCCCACACCACGGGGGCAACACCAATGCCGACGGGTTCTTGCGGGCGACCACACCGGACATCGCCGTGATCAGTGTGGGGCAGGACAACGACTTCGGGCATCCGCATCCTGATGTCCTGGCCGACCTCGCCGGTGTCTCGGTCAAGCGCACCGACCTCGACGGCACGATCCAGATCCCGCTGGGTCCGCCCTAAGGCTGTCGCACCATTGCCTAGACTTGGCCACACCATGTCTCGTCCCTCTGCCTACTTGTTCACCGGTTCGGAATATCTGTTGGTACGCCGTGCGGCTGACCGGTTGCTGGCAGAACTGACCAAGGATGCGGGATGCGAACTGGACGTCACCGAAGTCCACGGCAGCGATTTGGGTGAGGACAATCTGCCCGACCTCAGAACCGAGTCATTGTTCGCCGTTCCCCGGGCCTATGTCGTCCGGGACGCCCACCTGCTGCCAAAGGTCGCGGCCCGAGCGCTGCAACACGAGATCGAGCGGGACACGGCCGCTGCCACCATCGTGTTGCTGTCCTCCGGTACCAAAGCAATCATGGGTCTGGCGAAGGTGATCAAGGCAGGTGGCGGACGGGTGGACACCGCCCCTCCCAAGGAGTGGGAGACCGACGCGTGGCAGCGACTGGTCACCGATGAGTTCGCTCGGCATGGCCGCCGTGCCACGCAAGATGCCTCTGACGCGTTGCTGGATGCATCCGGGTTCAGTATCAACGTCATCGCCGAGAAGGTCGCACAGGCCGCGGTGGGTGGTGATCCCGCGGCGGAGGTGACCCGGGAGCAGGTCGAGCAGGTTGTGGTCGGTCACGGCTCCCGGGGATCGTTTGCGGTGGCTGACGCGATGTGCGCCCGAGAACCGACGCAGGCCTTGACCCTGCTTCGTGGCTGTCTTGACGCCGGTGACCATCCGGTCATGATCCTCAGTGCGCTGACCTACAAGATGCGACAGCTGATCGCGGTGGCTGCCGGTATTGAAGGAAAGGAGGTGGGACTGAGCCTTTCGCGTCCCCAACGATCACGCCTGCAGGCCGTCCGATCACTGTTTGGACCGGGGGAGTTGACGGTTGCGATGCAGCACCTGGCGGCCTGCGACGTGGAGATCAAGTCCGGTGACATGGATCCAACGCTGGCCATTGAACGTGCGGTCCTGGGCGTGGCCAGTGCCGAGAGGCTGCCCGTCCCCAAACCTGACCGTGCGATCCTGCGCTAACACCCCATGTCTACGGCTGCTCAGGCTGGACGGCCGAAGGGGAGGGGCGCGTCAGCCACAACCCGACTGCGCCCACGGTGGCAAGCAACGCCGCCAGTGCCAATGCTGCCCCCACGCCCACGCTGTCGGCGATCAGCCCATCCAGCGCAGCGGCAATCGGCCGCACTCCCAGGAAGGCCACG
>JBBSNE010000259.1:0-4732 GCA_038232815.1 Euzebyales bacterium
CAACCCGTCAAGGCCGCTGGCGCGTCCCACCCCCAACAGGCGCCGTGCCATGTTGCCAAGGCTGGGCGGTTCCTGGAACAGCTCGAAGATCCGGGCATTGCGTTCGCCCCAGTCCAGGGCAAACCGGTGATAGCTGGCGGCCTCGGCCTCCCCGCATACGGCCGCGATCGACTGACAGGTCTGATCCAGGTCCAGATGAAATGAGATTGCCTGGGTCGCTGGCCCCGACGCATCCGCTGAGTCAGACACCGGGGCGAACCCCCACGGGTCCAGGTCGATGTAGGCCAGGCCGCACTCGGCCAATCCCAGGTCCTCGATGATGCCGGTATGACGGACCATGATGTGGGCGCTAGAGCCGACGTCCATCTTGTAGCCGTCGAAGCGCTCGACGGTCGACACCGCGCCACCGACGACATCACGCCGCTCGACAACTTCGACATCCAACCCCTCCCGGGCCAGATAGCAGGCAGCCACCAGGGCGTTGTGGCCTGCGCCGACCACGACGACGTCACGCACCGAGTTGTCCTTGATCGGCCGCTTCGGGCGGCGTTGTCCGGGGTGAGCCCGTGCGGGGAACCTCCGCCCCGAACACGGTTCCTCGCATTGCCAGCACTGCGAACCTGGCGAACAGTTCTTCGGCATACCAGCCCAGGCGTTCGGTGTCTGCGATCACCTGACGGTGAGCCGCACGGCCGTAGGCGAAGTCGACCAGTGAGGTGGTGTCGGGCCAGACGGTGAAGGTTCCCTGTACCCCCACGGGCGCTTCACCAATGCCGACGCGTAGCAGTGGGCCGTCGTGCAGATCGGCGACGACAGGGGGAACTGCCCGGTAGAACGTCCGCAACGACGACGGTCGCAGCCGCGCCCGCGTGATCGAGGCGACGGGTCCGTCCCAGCCCCTCAGGTGTTGTTGCCTCGTGAATGGCGTACGGCCACTCCACCGGCCCTTGCTCTGGATGCACCCCAGATCCGCTCGCCATTCCTCCACCGCTATGCGTCGCCATCCCCGCGGGGTGCGATGTCCCTCGAAGGCATCGGCTTGCTCACGCGATGCCCACACGCACAGCAAACCCCAGGTACGGACGTCGGCGTCGGCAGGGCTGAACGTCCGCCCGTCGCCGGTGCCCAAGAGTTTGTAGAACGACAGCCCATCAGTGTGTCGTAAGCGGATCCGGTCTGTTGCCATGCGCAGTACGGCAAGCGGTGCCCGGCTGTAGTTGACACGCCACAGGTGCATCGTCACATGGCTCATCGGCTGCCACACACTACCCGTGGTCATCCTGGGGGATGATGGGCCAAGCCCGGGGATGGCCCTCGGGGAGGACGCCCCCGAGGTCGGTTGGCGCTACGTTCGTGATCCTCGATGCTTGATTGGATACGTCGACAGCTGGACCACATCCGTGCGACTCCGCACTGGCTGCAGGATCTGTTACTGGCTATCGCGATCAGCGAGGCGGACCTGGTAGCGGTCGTCTTCACCAACCGTGATCCCGGGCTTTTTGGGGTGGCATCCCGACCGGTGGCGGCGATCGCCGCACTGTTGATCGCTTTGCCGTTGGTGTTTCGACGCAACAATCCCGACCTGACGATGATGCTGACGGGGGCCGGCGCCGGCATCGCCGGGGTCTTCGGTATCCCGGTTCAGCCGTTGGCACCGTTGGTGGCGTTGTACACGGTCGCGGCCTACGGCAGCTTGCAAAACACGGTCGGCTCCACCGTGATCTTCCTTGCCATCATCACC
Source organism: Euzebyales bacterium (assembly GCA_038232815.1). Classification (GTDB taxonomy): domain Bacteria; phylum Actinomycetota; class Nitriliruptoria; order Euzebyales; family Euzebyaceae; genus Euzebya. The sequence continues at coordinate 1,742 of JBBSNE010000259.1, forward strand.
GGCCTGTACGCCACCGGCGGCGAGTTGCCCTTGCTGTACACCAACATCTTGATCGTGCTGGGGGCGGCAGTCACAGGACGCATAGTCAGGGCGTACCGCGATCAGACCGTCGAGCTGTTGCAGCGGGCTGCAGAACTGCAGCGCAGCCGGGAGGAACGCGCACAGTTTGCCGTCCGCTCCGAGCGGACGCGTATCGCGCGGGAGATGCACGATGTCCTGGCACACTCGATCAGCGTGATGGTGGTCCAAGCCACCGGGGCCAGGCGGTTGCTGCCCGGCAAGCCCGATCAAGCGGCCCAGGCGCTGACGGTCGTGGAAGACACCGGCCGACAGTCCCTGGCCGAGATGCGGCGGATGTTGGGTTTGCTGCGTGATGAGGGGGAGGGGGCACCCAGCGGTCCGCAACCAGGACTTGACGACATCAGACCATTGGTTGAGGAGTTCGCCCGATCCGGTCTTCCAGTCGACCTGCGCACCCGTGGGGAAGCACCGGCAAACGTGGATCCCAGTGTGGGTCTGTCGGCGTACCGCATCCTGCAGGAGGCACTGACGAACTGTCTGAGGCATGCCAGGGCCACGCGCGTGACCGTCGATCTGCGCTACACGCCGGGTCGGCTTGACCTGGAGGTGCTGGACAACGGGTCCCAGGTGCCAAGCCCGGGGCCGCACGCAACTCAACTGGCCGATGTCGGCGGCGGTTTCGGCCTGATTGGGATGAGGGAGCGTGCCGCCCTGGTGGGTGCCACGCTTGAGGTTGGGGCACGTCCGGGGGGCGGGTACCGCGTGGCTGCGAGCTTCTCCCTCAGCCTGCCTTCACAAGCACCGTCAAAGGCAGATCGCGCCAGCCAGCAGCTCACCGAGCCAGCCGGGCCGAGCCCGAACCGCACGGTGGATGCAGCATCGTGATTCGAGTAGTACTGGCCGATGACCAGGCCTTGATGCGCACTGGATTTCGGATGATCCTTGATGCCGAGGCCGACATCGAAGTCATCGGCGAAGCCGAAAACGGTCTCGAAGCAGTTGAGGTTGCACGTCGCATCCGCCCCGATCTGGTGCTGATGGACGTGCGCATGCCCAAGATGGACGGGGTCGTGGCCACGACGCATCTGGCAGGACCCGATGTCGCGAATCCGGTCAATGTCTTGATCCTGACCACGTTCGACTTGGACGAGTATGTCTATGGCGCATTACGGGCCGGCGCGTGCGGGTTCTTGTTGAAAGACGCCCCGCCCGAAGAGCTGGTCCATGCCATCCGAGTGTGTTCGGCCGGCGATGCATTGCTTGCGCCCGGCGTCACCAAGAGATTGATAAGCGAGTTTGCCGAGCGTCCCCTCCCCAGGGAACCCAGTGGGGATGCGGAACGGTTGACGGGACGCGAACGGGAGGTGTTGACCCATATGGCCCGTGGACTGTCCAACGCTGAGATCGCCGACGCGTTGTACGTCAGCGAGACAACGGTCAAGACCCACGTGGGTCGGGTGCTGTCGAAGTTGGGCCTGCGTGACCGGGTCCAGGCGGTGGTCTATGCCTACGAACAACGGCTGGTCCTCCCAGGGGAGTAGGGGGATCTGCCCAAGGGTCATGCCATGGGATGAGCGCAAGTTCATTGCAGGGAGGGATGACGCCCCCGCTCGAAAAAGAGATGGTTGCACCTGACGCTACGTCAGGCCCCACAGTGGGGCTGCCCGCCACGGACAGTGTTGTACTCATCTGGACGCTTAGGACATCGAATGACCGCACAAGTTGACCCCACCACCCGAACCGGACTGGACCAGGTGGCCGCACGGGCCGTCGGTCTGGAGAAGATCTATGGCACCGGCGATACCGCTGTTCGAGCCCTGGACGGCGTATCTGTTGATTTCACGGCAGGACAGTTCACTGCTGTGATGGGCCCGTCAGGATCGGGCAACTCGACCCTGATGCACTGCCTGGCGGCGCTGGACCGGCCGACCGCCGGCCAGGTGTTTCTTGGTGACACCGACGTCACTGACCTGAATGACAAGCAACTGACCATTTTGCGACGCGACCGGATCGGCTTTGTGTTTCAGGCCTACAACCTGTTGCCGCAGCTGAATGCCCGAGAGAACATGCTGCTTCCGCTGCGCCTTGCGGGCACCAAACCCGACCACGATTGGTTTGATCAGGTCGTTCAGACAGTGGGGCTGGGGGACCGGCTGACCCACCGGCCGGGTGAGCTGTCGGGTGGTCAGCAGCAACGTGTGGCCGTGGCCCGCGCCCTGGTCAGCCGCCCCGACATCGTCTTCGCCGACGAGCCGACCGGCAACCTGGACTCAAAGAGTGGCGACGAGGTCTTGTCGTTCCTGCGTCGCAGCGTGGACCAGCACGATCAGACCATCGTCATGGTGACCCATGATCCCGCGGCTGCCGGATTCGCTGACCGGGTGGTGTTCCTGGCCGACGGACACGTGGTCGATGAGATGTCCGCGCCCACCGCCGACCGGGTGCTGGACCGTATGAAGGAGTTCAGCTGACATGTTTCGCACCACGCTTCGAAGCATTTCCGCCCACAAGCTGCGCCTGCTGGCAACGTCGTTGGCGATCATCGTCGGGGTCGCCTTTGTTACTGGCACTCTGATCCTGTCCGACACCCTGCGGGGCACCTTCGACGAGGTCTTCGGCCAAGCCAACGCCGGCATCGACGTCGCCGTCGAGGGACCCGAGACCGGGACCGATCCCTTCACCGGGGAGGGCCGCCACGATCCCGTTCCCGTCGACCTGGTCGACACCTTGGCAGGGATCGACGGTGTGTCCGCGGTTTCACCCGAGGTTTCTGGCACCGCCCAGTTGATCGATGACGAGGGCGAGCCAGTTGGCGGCTTCGGTCCGCCGACCATCGGGTTCAGCGCGCCGGTTACCCCCGAACTGGACACCCCTGAAATACGGGAGGGGTCGTTTCCGACCGAACCGGGGCAGATCGCCATCGACGTCGGCACGGCCAGGGCACAAGGCTTTGAAGTGGGTGACAACGTC
>JBBSNE010000260.1:0-4721 GCA_038232815.1 Euzebyales bacterium
ACGACTCGGCCATCGGTACGGATAACCACCACGTAGGTGCAACGGTGGCGTGCACCGCGGCGTCGCATCTCTGCCCGGTCGATGACCTCGATCACGTTGCCATTGACGTCAACGATCCCAACTTGTTGACCGGTCGCGCGGGCCGCTGCATTTGAATCAGTCATGCGAGTTCGCGAACATCTCAAGCACCATGCCGTCCAAGGCATCTGCCTCGCTGATCACCACCTCGGGGAAGTCAAACCGGTCGATCACCGCGGACAGGATCATCGCCCCCGCAGCCAACACATCCTCACGGCCCTGCTGCACCGCCCCCAACCGGCCGATATCGGCTGCGGAGGACCCGAGCAGCCGCTCCGCAAGCGCACGCACCTGTGCCGCTGTCATCGTCCACCCGTGGACCCGGCCGTCCACATAGTCATCCAGTCCGCCGTGCACCGCCGCCAACGTGGTCGCGGTACCCGCGACAGCGATCAGTGTCGAGGCCCGGTCAGGAGCGACCAGCCGACCCATGGCCTCCAACTGCACAGCGATCACCCCGCCGGCGTCCTCAATCTGGGCGGAACTGGGAGGATCATCGGTCAGCACCCGCTCGGTCAAGCGAACTGATCCCAGTTGGCGCGAGGTCTGCCGTTCCACCGACACCTGGCCGATCACCATCTCAGTCGACCCCCCGCCGATGTCCAATACGACGAAGGGGCCAACGCCCGGATCCATGTCAGCGGTGGCACCGGCGAAGGCCAACCGTCCCTCGTCTTCCCCGGACAACACCTCCGGCCCAACGCCTGCCACAGTGTGTATCGCCGTGCTGAATGTCGCGGCGTTTTCAGCGTCCCTGGCCGCGCTGGTGGCGCTGATCCGCACCTGTCGCACACCGGCGTCGCGCCACGCCGCCGCATAGTCGGCGACCGCCGCAACTGTTCTCTTGATCGCCTCCTCCGCCAGCCGCCCCGTCCGGTCGACGCCTTGCCCCAGCCGGACCACACGCGATTGCCGATCCAAGGTCTGAAACCCGCCCGGCCCATCCGTCTCGGCGATCAGCAGGCGGACGGAGTTGGTTCCGATGTCGACGGCCGCGGCCCTCACGACGGCTCGGCACTCTCCTCCACGATCACACAGGGGGCAGGGCAGGGCAGCGGTTCCAACAGCTCGGCGACCCACTGCCCGACGGGATTGTCGTCGGTGGCGAGGTGATGGCCATACAGGCTGTGAAGACACTTGACCCGGTCCGGCATGCCACCCGCCGCCGGGTCGCGGGGAACCCGTTCACCCAGACTGTTGCGAAAGGCCACATACCGCTGGCCGGCCCCCTGGTAGGCGTCCTGCACCTCGGACGGCTCTTGAACCCTGGCGGTCAGAGTTTGCATGATCCCGCTGGCCTCAAGGGTCCCCACAGCCGAGTTGGCCAAGGGGCAGGCAAGCCAAAAGACGGTGGGGAACGGCGTCCCACCCTCAAGAACCGGATCAACGCGTAGGACGGCGGGCAGGCCCCAGCCACACCGCACCGCCGCCGCTGAACGGCCCCGCAATGGTCGACCGATCATTTCTGCGGCCACCGCTTGATCCTCCACATCCAGTGCCGGTCGACGCGCTTGTGCCTCATAGCCCGCATCGCACGCCTTGGTCAGGGCATCAACGCGAGGATCGACAACCTCGGCACAACAGTCCATGGGTCCAGTGTCGCAGCCCGGTGATCAGAATTTCAGGTCCCGCACCCAATCGATCAGTTGGTCCAGTCGCGAGGGGGCGGGCAAGTGATCCTCACCCTCGGGCAGAACGTTCAGCGCTGCCGGTTGTTCGGTGGGAGGGTTGACAACGATGTAGGGGATCTCACCGGGCCGCGCCAGTCCCAGGTCCTCTCGAGCAGGTTCCTCCAGTGCTGCCGGATCTTGCAGTCGTGCGGCCTCTGACTCAAGTTCCGCAACGGCGTCATCCAATGCGGTGCGTTCCGCGACGAGCGTCTGCACCCGGTCTTGGGCAGCGGTGTAATCGGCATAGGGGCCCAGGGCCATGGCGCCCAGGACCAGGATCAACAGCACCATCCCCAAGCCATACATCCTGTGACGGTCCGTCGCCCGTCGGGCCCTACGGGCCTGCGCAGCCGTCATCGGTCGCGCGCCGGTCGGGGTCCGGCGACGGGAGTGACCGGCCTTTGGACGGCGCGCGTTGGGACGCGACGACAAACCCGGGGACGATCGAGGCATACGGTTACTGCTCCTGCCGAAGCACCGCGGGAGCAGGGGTGATCTCGAAGGTGTCAGATCCGGCATATCGGGCCGCATCCCCGAGTTCGGCCTCGATGCGCATCAACTGGTTGTACTTGGCGACGCGGTCACTGCGCGCGGGCGCACCCGACTTGATCTGACCGGCGTTGGTGGCCACGGCCAGGTCGGCGATCGTCACATCTTCGGTCTCCCCGGACCGATGGCTGACCATGCAGGTCCACCCGGCACGGTGGGCCATCTGCATTGCCTGCAATGTCTCGGTCAACGTACCGATCTGGTTGACCTTGACCAACAAGCTGTTCGCCGAGGCCTCCTGGATACCGCGACGGATTCGTTCGACGTTGGTGACGAACAAGTCGTCACCAACCAGTTGACAGCGATCGCCGATGGCATCCATCAACATTCGCCAGCCGTCCCAATCCTCTTCATCCATCCCGTCCTCGATGGAAACGATCGGATAGCGGTCAGCCAGTTCAGCCAACTCCTTCGCCATCTGCTCAGAGCTCAACGACCGGCCTTCACCCTCCAGGCGGTATGACCCCTTCTCATAGAATTCCGACGCGGCGACATCCATGGCCAGTGCGATGTCCTCCCCGGAGGTGTACGCACTGGCCTCGATGGCTTCCATGATCAGATCCAAAGCCGCCGCGTTTGATTCAAGGTCGGGGGCAAATCCGCCTTCGTCGCCAAGGGCAGTATTCAGGTTCCGACTCAACAACACGTTCTTCAAGGAGTGGTAGACCTCAGTCCCCATCCTCACCGCTTCGGCAAACGTGGAGGCACCCAGGGGGACGATCATGAACTCCTGGAAATCCACCGATGATTCAGCGTGGGCGCCCCCGTTGATGATGTTCATCAGCGGCACCGGCAGCAGGTGGGCGTTCGGCCCTCCCAGATAGGCGTACAACGGCAGGCCGCAGGAGGCCGCTGCGGCCTTAGCCGCCGCCAGACTGGCACCCAGGATCGCGTTGGCCCCGATCGATGATTTGTTGGGAGTCCCGTCCAGATCCAGCAGCGCGTCGTCGATGTCGCGCTGGTGAGTCGCGTCATAGCCCACCAGCAAGGGCCTGATTTGTTCGTTGACGTTCGCAACCGCACGGCTGACCCCCTTGCCCCCGTAGCGCTCCCCCCCATCACGAAGTTCAGCTGCCTCGAATTCGCCGGTTGAAGCACCGCTCGGCACTGCAGCCCGCCCCAGACTCCCGTCCTCCAACAGGATCTCAACCTCAACCGTAGGGTTACCCCGGGAGTCCAGAATCTCGCGACCGAGCACATCGATGATTTCCACAGGGCTTCCTCCGAACAGTCGGTGCTCACGCACATCACGAACCACTCTAAGTCACAACAGCCACATCACCAACAGGTGGCGGTACGTCACGTCTTGGGCAGCCGTTGCCGTTGCGGCGGCGCCGTGGTCGATCTGACGATCAGCGACACCGGCAAGATCTTCGGAAATCCCAGCGGAGTACTTCCATTGATGGAGGCGATCAGGACCTCCGCGGCAGCAGTGCCGAGTCCCGCCATGGGCTGCGCGACGCTGGTCAACCCCAAATACTCATCGATGTCGTGGCCGTCGAACCCGACCAAGCTCAGATCCTGGGGCACCCGGATGCGTTGTTCATCCAAGACCCTCATGGCCCCGATGGCCATCTCATCGGACATGCAAAATACCGCGGTCAAACCGGGTGCCTGCTGCAGCAGGGATGTCATTCCCGCTACGCCATCTTCCATGGTGAACTCGCCCTGGACCATCCATGTCGGCTCAACCGTCAGGCCGCGCGCGGTCAGTGCGTCGGCCCACCCCGCCCACCGGTCGTTGGCCACCCTGAACCGCATGGGGTCGTCAAGTGGTCCAGAGATCAGTCCGACTCGGCGATGACCCAGGTCCAACAGATAGTCAGTTGCCAGTCGAGCGCCGCGTCGGTTGTCGATCTTGATCAGCGGGAAGTGCGATCCCCCCTCCCCCACGCTGACCAGTGTGGTGTCCAGGCCGGCCAACATGCGTTGTTCGGGATCAGTAAGCGGGGTGTCGATCAGGACCAGGCCATCGACACGCTTGCGGAATGGCAGACGTGTCAGGAATTGTTCACGGGCTTCTGGCGTCGGGAGGGTGTACAGCAGCATGTCAAAGCCCTGTCGCGACAAAACGTCTTGGACACCAGCCAGAACATGATGGAAATACCATCCGTCGGCGGACGGCATGACGACCCCCACGGCGTGGTTGTGACCGGCAGCCAGGCGCGATGCGTTGGGGTTGACCACGTAGTCCAGTTCGGCCGCTGCCTGGAGCACGCGCTTACGTGTGGCCTCCGCAACATTGGGTAAGCCCCGAAGTGCGCGACTGACCGTGGCAACGGACACCCCAGCACGGGCGGCGACATCCGAGATGCTACTGGTCATGGCTCGATCACTGTAAGCGGTTGCACTCCCTGGTCGGTACCGTAGGGGGTGACGGGCGTTACATCAAGCGGAGTCAGAGATTGCCTGGCGAAAGCGTTG
>JBBSNE010000261.1:0-4697 GCA_038232815.1 Euzebyales bacterium
CTGACGCCCGGGTCGGCGGGACGGGTGTGCCGAACCCACGGGGTGGCCGCGTAGCCTGAACGATCGTGGCCCACTATCTGGTGGACGGAATCGTCCTGCGCACCTACAAGCTGGGTGAGGCGGACCGGATCCTTCATGTCCTAAGCCCCAATCGCGGGAAGGTCAGGGCCGTCGCCAAGGGGGTCCGCAAGCCGGGCTCGCGGTTCGGGGGACGTCTGGAACCCTTCGGCCATGTGCAGTTACAGATCTATGAGGGTCGTTCGCTTGACATCATCAGTCAGGCCGAACTGATCCAACCGCACGCTGAGGTCCGCGATGACTGGGTCGCCTCGGCCTGCGCCGCGACGATGGTCGAGGCGTGCGACCATCTGGCACAAGAAGGCGAGCGAGCTACGCCGATGTTCCTGCTGCTGAAAGACGCATTGGGCGTGCTGGCGGCCGGCCCGACCCGCCCGGCGGCGGTCTTGGACGCCTTCTTGATGCGGTTGGCCATCCTGGAAGGCTTTCGTCCCTCCCTTGACCGATGTATCAGCTGCGGCGCGACCGAGGACATCGCCGCGTTCCATGTGGGTGGGGGAGGGGTGTTGTGCCGCCGAGACACCCCGGCGGGACTGCAACGGTTGGCACCCGAATCGCAGGCCGGCCTGCAACTGCTGATGCAGGGGTCATGGACCGAGGTGGCGCAGGGCACCGCCGCGATTCCTCGGAACGTTGGGGCGCTGGTGCGCGCCTACCTCTCCTATCACCTGGCCACAACCCTGAAGGCATGGGAAGCGGTTCCCCGATGACGGCGCTTTCCCGATGACGTCGGAGCGGCCCGCCGACCTGGCCGCCCGGGGGGTGCCAGACCACGTCGGGGTGATCATGGACGGCAACGGGCGGTGGGCCAACCAGCGGGGACTGGCCCGCAACGAGGGCCACAAAGAGGGGGAACAGGCGCTGTTCGACGCGGTGGAGGGCGCGCTTGAGGTGGGTCTTGACTGGTTGACGGTCTATGCGTTTTCCACCGAGAACTGGCGACGGCCCCCGTCGGAGGTCACGTTCATCATGTGGTTCAACCGCGACTTGCTCCAGCGCCGGGCAGCCGAGCTTGACGACCGGGGGGTCCGGGTTCGTTTCATCGGTCGCAAGCGGCGACCCATTCCGGGGAGCTTGCTGCGGATCATGGAGGACACCGAACGACTGACCGCCCACAACACCCGGATGACCTTGCAGATCGCCTTCAATTACGGGGGGCGGGCCGAGTTGGTGGATGCGAGCAAGGTCTTGGCCGCGGATGTGGCGGCGGGGCGTCTGAAACCGGACAAGATAAACGAGCGGTCGATCACCCGGCGTCTGTACAGCCCCGATGCCCCGGATGTCGACCTGATGATCCGCACCTCGGGTGAGCGACGACTGTCAAACTTCCTGTTGTGGCAGGCGGCCTACGCCGAACTGGTCTTTGATGAGGTGTTGTGGCCGGATTTCCGGCGGACAAACCTGTATGACGCGATCGAGGAGTTCCAGCGCAGAACCCGCCGCTTCGGAGCGGTGTGACAGGTGGCTTGGGTCTAGCAGGCCTGCCCGTCGCCGTAGGGGATGATCAGGCTGATGGTGTCCGTGCCGAACTCGTTTCCCGGCGGGAAGGTCGCGTCGATCTGGAAGGCGTCGTCGCCGTCGAGGCCGGTGTTGGAGATGCTGTCAGACGTGGCACTGAACCCCTCACCTGAGATGGTGACCGTACCGGGGTCGGATGTGGTGTCCAGGGTCACGGCGCTTTCGAGGCCGATCAGCACATGCAGGATTCCCTGATCGTCACGGCATGCGCGTTGCACGGGCACCCTGTTTCCGTCGACCCTCACCTCAATTCGTTGTGTGAATTCCTCGTCAGAAGGGGGCTGTCCATTGTCGGTCCCGTCACCTTCGGTTGTTGCAGGGTCATAGCGCACCATCAGGTCAAAGGCCGTCACGGTGTCAAGCAACCCCACCACCGCAACGTCGACCTCGTCATCGCCCAGACCCAGCTGCACCGATCCACTGTCCTGATCGACAAAGGCGGGGGGTTGCCCCTGTAGACCGGCGGTCAGGCTGACCGTCTGCGGGTAGGTCGCGGCAGGCAACTCCAGGTGGACGACACCCGGCCCGGCCAGTAGGCGGAGCTTGTGGAATTCGCCCGCCGCCAAGGCACCGGTGACGGTGACGCGATTGGGACCGTCGGCCAGTTCGACGACGTCGGTCCGCCCGGCGGTGGAAAGGGTGGTGACCGACGCGAACCCGCTGGACGTGGCCTGCGGTGTGGGCGCTGGGGTATCAAAGGGCGGTGTGGCGACTGAGTTGTCGGTACCTGGCGGCGCAGTGGCGGGACCCGGGGGCTGCTGGGGCGCCACAGGTGTGGGTGTCGGTCTGGCGGCAGGGCCGTCACTGGGCATCACGGACGGCCGCTGGGTGGGCACCGGTGTGGGCGTGGGCACCGGTTTGGGCGTGGGTACCGGCGTGGGGGTGGGTGCCGGGGTGGCCACGGCCGGTGCGGCGGTTTGGGGGGTTGCTACTGCCGGCGTCGCGACAGCTGCAGGTTGTGGCCCCGGAGGGTTGGCCGCCAGGTCCACCCCCTGCTGGCCGAAGTCAAGAAATCCGATCAACGCGACGCCGACAACGGCGACAGCGGCCGTCGCCACAGCCAGGTACACGGTACGGCGACGACGGTCAGCGCTCCCCAGACGATCGTTGATGCGCGACCGTAGTTCCGGGTTGGGTCGAACCTGTTGAGCCCGGGTGGTCATGGCGGTCCGTAGCCGGGTTTCCAACATCGTGTCGTTCATCATGGTCTCCAGCGGGTCGGTGGCATCGTGGTGGTCCTTCATGCGGCCCACTCCTCGGCCAGAAGTTCACGTAGTCGCATCATGGCCCGGTGTGCCGTCGTCTTGACGGTCCCCGATGCGATGCCGAGGACAGCGGCCGTTTCGTCAACAGACAGATCTTCGTAGTACCGCAACACCAGCACCTGACGTGCGCGCAAGGTCAGTTGGTCCAAGGCCCACAGGATGGCGTCCCGGTCGGCGATCTGGTCGCTGGGGTGATGGGCTTCCTCGGTCTGTGTGCTCTTCGAGGCGTTCCAGGCACGTTCCAGGAACTGGCGTCGAAACCACGAGTTGCGGTGGTTGATCACCGCACGTCGTAGATAGGCCTTGGGTTGGTCGATGGGCCCACGCTGCAGACGTCGGTAGACCTTGACGAAGACGTCGGCGACGATGTCTTCGGCCCGATGTCGGTCCCCGGTCAGTTGGGTGGCCAGACGCACTGCGTACAGATGATGATCGACATACAGCGCGTCGAAGGCGCGTTTCGCCTCGTGCTCGGCAGGACGTTGGGTCACCGGCTCAGGAACCGTTGGCCGGGCGGCAAGGGTTGTGACCATGAGCAGCATGCGTGGACCAGCGGCTTTCTGTGGCGGGTTGTGGGCTCACCCGGTCTGACGCACGACGGTCGACGGCGGTTGACAGCCACCTCAGTTCAACGGTGTCATCAGCTGATCCACGGGTGCGAAGTCGTCGGTCAGCACCATGGCCCCATCGACAAATGTGTCCAGACCGGCCGGGTCAGCCACGACGATGTCATCATCCCCCCGCTGGGTGGAGCGGATTTGGATGGCCTTGACGGGCAGGGGACGGTCGGACCCGACCATGACGAAGTTTCCTCCCTCCCGTCCTGCGATTCGCTCAGGTGGGGCGATGACCGCCACATGCTCGAACACGGCCCGCAGTGTCGCGGCCTCGGCCCGGGCAAAGCCCAGGTTGCCGTAGTCGATCAGGTTGATCGCATACAGGCCTTGGGGTCGCAGGACCCGTTTGACCTGTTCGACCAGTTCTTTGGTGGTCAGGTGCCAGGGGACTGCCTGCCCGCCGAACGCATCGCCGATCACCAGGTCGTAGCGATCGCTGGCCTCGTCAATCAGGTTGATCCGGGCATCACCAGTACGAACCTCTAGCTGATCGGACAGCACCAGACCCAGTTCCTCTTGGGCCAGTTGCACCAGGGACGGGTCCAGTTCCAGGACCTTGGAGTAACTGCCCGGGCGGGTCGCTGCCAGATATTGCGGTAAGGAAAAGCCCCCGCCCCCGATGTGCAGCGTGTCGATCGGCTGGCCAGGGGGTGCTAGCGACTCCAGCACGTCGGACAAGGCCTGGGCGTAGGTGAACTCCAGGTAGGTCGGGTCGTCCAGGTCCACATAGCTGTGACGAAGTGTGTCCAGGCGTAACAACCGCCCGCCAGGGCGCTGGTCATCGGGTAGCACCCGGGCGCAGAAGTAGGCGCTTTCGATCTGGCAAGGGGAGGTGCTGGCAGCACCCAGCAGCCCCATCGCCAAGGCCAGCACGACGGCAGCACCCACGACGGAGCGCGTCTGGTCGTCATGGGGAAGCCGCAGCCATACCAGCACACCGGCCAAGACCAGGGCTGTTCCCACGCTGTACAGGATCGGAGGGGTCGGCAGGGCCGCGACCAGTAGGAACCCTGTCACGAAGGTGCCGAACAGGGCGCCGACGGTCCCCAGGGCTGACAGGCGTCCGACAACTCGCCCCGTCTCTTGCAGGCTGTCCAGTTGCAGCTTTATCACTGTTGGGGTGATTGCTGACAGCACCGCGGCCGGAAGGAAGAAGCCGATCAGGCTGAGCAGGATGATGGCCAGGGGCCCTCGGCCCAGCGGGGCGGCCCCGAACAGC
>JBBSNE010000262.1:0-4682 GCA_038232815.1 Euzebyales bacterium
TCCATCTCGGTCATTGCTTCGGTGGCGTCCATCTCGGTCATTGCTTCGGTGGCGTCCATCTCGGTCATTGCTTCGGTGGCGTCCATCTCGGTCATTGCTTCGGTGGCGTCCATCTCGGTCATTGCTTCGGTGGGTCCGTCTGCCTGTGCCGTCTCCATCATGCTGGGAGGCATCATGACGGTGTCGATCAGGTGCACCGTGGCGTTGGCTGTTTCGACGTCGGGAACCAGGACCATGGCCTGTCCATCGACATCGGCACCGTTGACGGTGATCGTTTCTCCGGTGAACGTCTGGTAGTCACCCGACAGGTCTGCTGCGGTCAACCGCTCGCCAGGAATGACGTGGAACCCGAGCACAGTTGTCAGCAGTCCGGTGGGATCGGCCATGGCAGCCTCAAGTGTGGCGGGGTCCATGGCCGCAAAGGCGCAGTCAGTGGGCGCGAAGACGGTCAGATTCTCCGCGGAGTTCAAGGTGTCGACCAGTCCAGCCGCGGTGGCAGCCTGCGTCAACGTCGTCAGAACCGGGTTGTTGGACGCCGCCGTGCCGACGGGGTCATCGGCCATTCCCTCCAAGGTTCCCTCCGCGTCGCCGCCCTGGACGGCTTCGGCCAGGCCATCGGCGTCGCAGATCTCAGCACTGTCCTGTGCAGAGGCGGTCAGGGGAAACACCAGCAAGCCGGCCATCAGGGCCAGCAGGAATGCCATCGATTGTTTACGCATCGTCAGACCTCTCAAGAGTTAGTGAGGCGGAATATCGCCGCCTATTTCTTTTCATTCGTTCCCGAACGGTGTACGGATGATGCCTCATCACGTACTGTTTGTTGAGAATTACTTTCACTGTGCTCCCGTCGCGATAGGTGTCGGAACGGCAAACCCTCGTCACAAGGCGGCCCCGGAGCATTAGGCTCCCATGATGTTGTTGGATTTATTACGGAGTGATCGCGGTGCGTAGGGCGAAGATCGTCGCCACGCTTGGACCCGCATTGGATGACCGGGAAAAACTGCGCGCGGCGATTGAGGCGGGTATCGATGTCGTCCGCCTGAATTTCAGTCACAGCGAGCACGACACGCATGCACGCCGTCTTGAGACTGTCCGCGAACTTGCCGTGAGGCTGGGGCGAAACGTCGGAAGTCTGGCCGATCTGCAGGGCCCGAAAATGCGGTTGGGTTTGGTACCCGACCCAGGTGTAGCGATCGTCACCGGCTCTGAGGTCTACCTTCATCCCGGCAAGGAGACCCTGGAAAGTTATGAGAGTGAAGGCATTCCCGCTCTCCCTGTCGTGTATGAGTCGCTTGCTGACGACATCGCACCGGGTGCGCTGCTGCTGATCGACGACGGATCTCTGCGCCTGGTCTGTTCGGGTATCGAGGACGGAGTCGTCCGGGCTCGTGTCGTCGCCGGCGGTCTGGCCAAGTCCCGCAAGGGGCTGAACCTTCCCGGGGTTGCCGTGTCGGCGTCCTGCCTGACCGACAAGGACCTGTTGGATCTCAAATTCGCCATGGAACTGGGGGCGGACTGGATCGCATTGTCATTTGTTCGCGGGCCAGACGACATCCACGATCTGCGCCGGCGTATCGAAGACCTGGGCGGCGATGCGCCGATCATCGCAAAGTTGGAACGGCCAGAGGCCATCGAACGGTTGACCGACATCATCGATGTCACCGATGCCGTGATGGTCGCCCGGGGGGACCTGGGGGTGGAAATCGGACCCGAACGGGTTCCAGCCATCCAAAAAGAGATCATCGCCGAGGCAAACGCCGAGTCGCGGCCCGTCATCACCGCCACTGAGATGTTGGACTCGATGATGAACTCGCCCCGCCCGACCAGGGCCGAGGCCAGTGACGTCGCCAATGCCATCTTCGACGGCACCGATGCCGTGATGTTGTCTGGTGAGACTGCGGCGGGGGGCTACCCGGTCGAATCCGTGCGAACCATGGCCCGTATCGTCGAGGTGGCCGAGCGATCGCCTCATCTGGTTCACCCCTCACCGCCCCCTCATTCCGAGCTGAGCGTCAGCCGGGTGGTGGCCCAGTCTGCCGTCCAGGTTGCCCGCGATGTCCGGGCCCAGGCGATCGTGGTGTTCTCCATGACCGGATGGTCGGTCCAATTGGTCAGCAAGATGCGTCCCGAGATGCCGCTGTTGGGGTTGAGTCCGTCTGATCGCACCCGTCGTCGCACCTCGATGATGTGGGGCACAGAAGCCGCGTTGGTGCCGATGAAAGACCGTGCCCAAGAGTTGCTGCAGTCCGCCGAACGCGTATTGGTGGACGGCAACTGGGCGGCCTCTGGTGACACCATCGTCTTGGTGACCGGGCCCCCCGGTTCGCTGGGAGGAACAAGTCGGATCTGGGTCCATCGCATCGGCGACGAAATCATCAGTTAGGACATCCATGGCACGGGCAGTGATCATCGGCGGCGACGCCGCCGGCGCAACAGCAGCCGCACGGATACACACCTCGGTCCCCCATGCACAGGTCGTGATGCTGGAACAGGGCCATTGGACGTCGTATTCGGCCTGCGGCATCCCCTACTTCGTGTCGGGCGATGTGGCGGAAGCCGACGATCTGGTCGCCCGTTCGCCATCACAACACCGCGCCCGAGGTGTCACCGTCAAGATGCACACCACCGCAACGGCGATCGATCGTGACGCACGTCTGGTCAAGACCCTTGATTGGACGACCGGTCAGACCGGTAGTGAGCCGTACGACATAGTGATCTACGCCACGGGCGCCCATCCACGGACTCCGGATGTGGAGGGCCTTGAGGAGTTCGGCCTGCCACTGCACACCCTGGACGAGGGGGTCGCCCTGCGCGAACAATTGCTTGCCCGGGGCCTGAGCCGTGTCGCCGTCCTTGGCGGGGGATACATCGGTATCGAGGTGGCCGAGGCACTGGCACAACGTGGGATCGATGCGACCATCATCGATCGTGGCTCCCAACTGATGAAAACCCTTGACGCCGACATGGCGGAAGTGGTCCAACAGCGGGTGACCGAGTTGGGTATCACGTTTCGCCTGGGCGAGCAGATCAGTGGGATCGACCGAGATGGGGACCGCTGCCACGCGGTGCGCACCACCACCGTGGACGGCAACACCGACACCGAACCCGTCAAGGCCGAGGTGGTGGTGATTGCGTTGGGCAGCGTTCCACGAATTGACTTGGCCAAGGATGCGGGGCTTGACATCGGTCCCTCAGGAGCGGTGGCGGTCGATTCACGGATGCGTACCAGTGACCCGCGGATCTGGGCGGCCGGCGATTGCGTGGAGTCGCTTCATCTGTTGACCGGTCAGCCGGTCAACATCCAGTTGGGTACCCATGCAAACAAACAGGGCAAGGTGGCGGGGCTCGACGCGGCGGCATTCCTACGTGACGGCGGGCGGGGGCAGGCGGAGTTCCCCGGTGTGGTCGGTTCGGCCGTCACCCGTCTTTGCGGTGTGGAGATCGGCCGGACCGGCTTGACCGAAATCGAAGCCGCCGCAGCCGGTATCGATTATGAGGCCGTCACGTTCGACGGATCCATCAAGGCGGGGTACATGCCCGACCCCGGCAACGTACGGGTCAAGATGCTGGCACAAACAAAAACCGGCCGGGTGATCGGTGCCCAGATCGTGGGTGATGGGCCGGTGGCCAAACGAATCGACGTTCCAGCCGTCTGGTGCACCGTCGGCACCACCGTGACCCAGGTACAGATGATGGATCTGTCGTATGCGCCGCCGTTCGGAGGTGCCTGGGATCTGTGGCAGGTTGCCGCCCGGAAATTGGTCCCGGCCCTGGGATTGGTGCCGCAGTTGTAGTCCGGACTGCCGCCGGTTCAGGTGTGCCGGCGTGTGATGTCTGGGCGTGGGGGAAGCGTTTTTCCCGCCACCATGCTGGGCTCGGGCACCTGGGCAACCGATCCTCCCCGTCGACGAATGTGTAGGAAACCGTCTGTCCATGCCTCCAACACGCCGAGTGTGTCGCTGAAACAGGGGCCATCGGGGTCTTGGCCGATCCGGGCCCGAACACTGACCCGTTGTCCGACATCATCTGGGGTGATCCGGATCACGTACCGACCGCGTAGCTCAGGTCCGCGCGTCACGTTGTCAACACCAGTCGTGGTTTTTTCATATGTGTGGGTACAGGGTAGAGTATGGGTTCGACCCGATCACCCGATCACCCGATCGAGCAATAGGAGTAGCGCCAGCATGACGTACACGATCGCCGAACCGTGCATCGATGTGAAGGACAAATCGTGCATCGACGAATGCCCCGTCGATTGCATCTATGAGGGAGATCGGATGTTGTACATCCACCCCGACGAGTGCGTTGACTGTGGTGCCTGTGAACCGGCTTGCCCCGTCGAGGCCATCTTCTATGAAGACGACGTCCCCGACGAATGGAAAGAGTTCACCCCGATCAATGCTGTGTATTTCGAGGAGGAGGTAACGGGCCTCGGATCGCCGGGTGGGGCGGCGAAGGTCGGCGCTTCTGGCGTCGACCACCCCAAGGTGGCTGCGTGGGAGTAACCGCCGCGTCGGTGACCCCGATTTTGGTGCAGGTCCCCCGGGTCGGCCGATACGTCAGTCAGCGATGGTCAACACGATCGGTGCGTGATCCGATGGCTTCGTGCCCTTGCGGTAATCGCGTGCCATGAGGTAGTCGAGGGTGTGGGTGGACCACAGGGGTTGTGAGCCCAGGAACAA
>JBBSNE010000263.1:0-4600 GCA_038232815.1 Euzebyales bacterium
AACCCGGCGTTGGCGCTCCTGCCCGACCGGCCTCAGGCAGCATGACGCCCGCGGTGGGGTAGCTCATCTCCCATGTGCGCGTGTCCCTCCATGCGGGCCTATGTGCACACTGGCCGGGGCGGGCCCGTCCAGCCGTAGAGGCCTAGCCTCCGGCGGCCTCGAGTTCGGCCGCCAGCGACGCGCGTTGGGCCAACAACTCTGCTGGAGGGTCGACGAAGACGTGGTCGAACATCTCTAACGGGTTGCCGTGCGGGGCGTCGAACATTCCTGCCCGAAACGTCCGCGCAGCGTCCTTCGCTGCCTCGTCAGCATCGGCAATACCGTCACCATCGATCGTGCCGGCTGTCCTCAGGTACCGTTCCAAACGCTCGATGGGATCTTTGTCCCGCCACGCATCCACCTCATCGGCGGAGCGGTAGCGCTTGTCGTCATCGGCGGTCGTGTGCGCCTCCAGCCGATAGGTCATCGCTTCCACCAACGTCGGACCCGCACCCGCGGAGGCTCGGGCAACCGCTTGTGACACCGCTGAGTGGACGGCCACCACGTCATTGCCATCCACCCTGACCCCGGGCATGCCATACCCCACGGCTTTGTGGGCCATGGTCGGTGCCTTGGACTGATTGGCCAACGGCACGCTGATCGCATACCCGTTGTTCTGCACCAAAAACACCGTCGGGGCGCCATAGACAGCAGCAAAGTTCAACGCTTCATGAAAGTCGCCCTCTGACGTGCCACCGTCCCCGCAGAACGCCAAGCTGACGACGTCATCGCCGGCCATCTGGGCAGCGTGTGCCAGTCCCACCGCATGCAGGCACTGGGTGGCGATGGGTGTGCAGTGTGGCATGACCCGGTACTCATGTGGATCCCAGCCGGCATGCCAGGTTCCCTTGAACAGGGGCATCGCCTTCACCGGGGGAACACCGTGGGCGACGATGGCCACGGTTTCGCGATAGGACGGGAACAACCAATCTTGTTGCCGGAGGGCCAAGACAGCACCCACCTGTGCTGCCTCCTGCCCATGACTTGAGGGATAGACCGCCAACTGGCCTTGACGGGTCAAGTTGATCGACTGCCGATCGATGGCCCGGACCATCTTCATCGTGCGGTACAGCTGGATCATGGTCGCCGTGTTCGGGATCTCGAACCCTTCGACCGGTTCCAGACCGCCGTCAGGAGTCAACAACTTCAACAGCAAGGGATCGGGCAGAAGTGAGGCTGCTCTCTTGCTGATACGTGCGTCGTCCATGACAAGCCTTCCGTGGATCGTCTCTACAGACTGCCGCAGACGAATGCATTGCTGAGTTGTGGGCGTCAAGAACGAGACGGATTGCCATCCTTTTGATGGCTCCGTTTGCATCGTCTCAACAGGGCCAGGCCATACTGGCGTCATGAGAAGTTCTGAAACCCGCCCCCAGATGCCCGCGCTGGATTCGATCGACGCAAGCATCGTGGAGTGCCTGGTCAACGACGGCCGCATCTCGGTCAACGCGTTGGCACAGGCGGCCGGCATCTCACGCGCCAACGCCTACCGTCGGATGGACCGCTTGCAGGACGAGGGCGTGATCACGGGTTTCAGCGCCACCGTGGATCCGGCGAAGATCGGGCTTGAAGTCGTGGTGTTGATCCTGATCGGGGTCCAACAACGTGCATGGCAAGACATTGCCTCGTCATTGCGGGCGATCGACGGCGTCGACTACTTGGCCGCGACAACTGGCGAGTTCGACTTTCTCGCACTGGTCCGCCTACCGGATGTTCGGCAGTTGCGTGACGTGGTCCTGGAACAACTGCAGTCGACCCCGGGTGTGGTATCGACCAGGACCGTGTTCGTGCTCGAGGAGTACTCGGCCTCAACCCGCCGACGTTGACCATGGAGGAGGAGGAGGAGTGGCTCGGCCATTTCCTGGCTCGGGTCGTCCAAGCGGGTCGCTTGTAGCCTGACCGCGGATGGGTGAGGAGGTCTACCTGGAGCTGGCCGGCCGGTCGGTGAAGGTGACGAGCCCTGACAAGGTGTTCTTTCCCCAGCGGGGGGAGACCAAGCTGGACCTGATCCACTACTACCAATCGGTGGCCGGACCGTTGCTGGCCACCATGGGTGGTCGGCCGTTGTTGTTGGAACGCTACCCCGACGGTGCGCGGGGCAAGAGTTTCTTCCAAAAGCGTGTCCCGAAGGGCGCGCCGGAGTGGCTGCAGACCACCACGGTCGAAACGGTCAACGGCACCCCATCGAATGCACTGGTCGGGGTCGACTTGGCCCATGTCGCATGGGCGGTGAACATGGGCTGTCTGGGCTTCCATGTCTGGCCGGTGCAGGCGGCCGACCCGGGCCATGCCGACGAGCTGCGTCTGGATCTGGACCCCGCCCCGAAGGTCGCGTTTGACCAGGTGCGCCAGGCTGCGCAGGTCACTCGGGATCTGTTGGGCGAGGTGGGTATCACCGCCTATGCCAAGACCACGGGAAAACGGGGCATCCACGTGTATGTCCGCTTGGAACCGCGATGGGACAGTTATGAGGTGCGTTCCGCAGCCGTGGCCGTGGCGCGGGAACTCCAGCGCCGTCATCCCGACCTGGTGACCGCGGCGTGGTGGAAAGAGGAGCGGGGTCAACGGGTTTTTGTCGACTTCAACCAGAACGCCCCACACAAGACCGTGTTCGGGGCCTGGTCGGTCCGGGCCAAGGTCGGCGGTCAGGTGTCCACTCCGTTTGACTGGGACGAGTTGGGCACCGTCGATCCCAACGAGCTGACCATCCAGACCGTGCCGGACCGCCTGGCACGCCACGGTGATCCCTGGGCGCAGATGTATGACGACCCACAGTCGCTTGACCCCTTGTTGGCGATGCATCAGTGCGACATGGCCGCTGGCTTGATGGACGCCCCGTGGCCGCCGGTGTATCCCAAGATGCCCAACGAACCCCCCCGAGTCCCGCCCTCCCGGGCGCGCAAGGAGGCATAGCCCCCGGGCCATCCCCCACCCGATGTGCAGGTAAGCCGCGGTATGAACGCAAGTGCACATTGTCAGTTGGGCAGTTCCCACGGCAAGGTCAAGTGGAGCGCCGGGCCGTGCTCCAACCCCGAACGCGGGCGATCATTCGACACCCCAGGTAGCACAGGAAGATGATCGTGGCCACGTAGCCCGAGATGGGGAGCCCCGGTCCGAGGGACAGGATGATCCCGCCGATCAGGGCGATCTCGGCGAACAGGACCGACAGCACGGTGGCCAGTACGGGATTGGCGGTGACCTGGGCCGCGGCCGCCCCGGGGGTGACCATGACGGCCAGGACAAGGATGGCCCCGACGATCGGTACGGCCAGGGCCGTCGTCAGCCCGATCAGCACCGCGAACAGCACCGACAGCGCCCACACCGGAACGCCCCGAGCAGCGGCCACCTGCGGATCCATGCTCGCGAACAGCAACGGCCGGTAGAACACGGCCAGCAGGACGATCACCCCAACCGCGGCCCCCGCCAGGACGGCAAGGCTGGTCGAGTCAACGGAGACGATGGAGCCGGTCAACAGCCCGAATTTGTTGGCCGCACGCCCCTCGTACAACGCCAACAACAGGACGCCGAACCCCAGCCCAGCCGCCAGCACGACCCCGATCACCGAGTCACGCTCCCGCTGGCGAAGTCCGAGTACCCCGAAGACAAGCGACGCGATGACGGCGCCGACCAGCGCCCCGATGCTGACGCTGACACCGGCGACCAGAGCGGCGGCGCCACCGGTGAACGCCAACTCGCTGGTCCCGTGCACCGCAAACGCCATGCCCCGCGCAATGATCAGCGGTCCCAACAGGCCGGCGACCAGACCCAGGACCGCCGCGGCAATCAGGGCACTGCGGACGAAGGGCAATTGCAACAACTCCGCGGTGCCCTCAAAGGTCACGATCCGATCGATGATCTGTCTCACCGACGCTCCAGGCTGTGATCATCGACGTGATGGTGGTGGTGGCCGGGCTGTTGCACAGCTGGGTCATCACTGCCCACGATCACCAAGCGACCTCGGACAACAAACACATCGACGTGTGTCCGGTACAACTCCGACAGCGTGGCCGAGGTCATGACCTCCTCGGGGGCGCCGATGCGGAAGCGTCCGTCCACCAGGTACAGCACCCGATCGACGAAGCTCAAGATGGGGTTGATCTCGTGGGTGACGAAGACGACGGCCGTGTCTGCGCGGCGCCGCCGTTGATCAATCAGGTCGCTGATGCGCCGCTGGTAGGCCAGGTCCAACGACAGGAGTGGCTCGTCACACAGCAGCACAGCCGGGTCACCGACCAGCGCCTGTGCCACCCGCAGCCGTTGCAGTTCACCCCCGGACAGCCGCCCCACGGGCGCCGTGGCGTATCCGGTCGCACCGACCTGCTCCAAGGCGCGGGTCACCGCACGCTCGCGTTCTCCTCGCCCACCAAGTCCCAGGCCCAGACGATGCCCGTCCAGACCAAGACCCACCAGATCTCTGCCACGCAGGGTCAAGGATGGGTCCCGCGACGTCTGTTGTGGGATGTAGCCGATATCGGCGCTACCCCGGTTGGGCGATCGTCCAGCGATCGCAACGGTTCCCGCGCTCAGCGGAACCAGGCCCAGCAGGACCTGCAACAGGGTC